>NZ_JBQQCD010000010.1:0-223556 GCF_052245555.1 Streptomyces sp. KR80 | reverse complement strand
TGGTGGGCGGGGAGGGGAGGGGTTGTGTCTCTCCTTGGGGGCGATCCACAGCCCGTATTCAGCGAACCGCGCCCGATGGCGGCTACCGCCGGGCGACGCCCTCCGCCCGCGCCGCTACCGCCACCGCCGCGGTGACCGCGGGAGCGACCCGCTCGTCGAACGGCGACGGGATCACCTTGTCCGCGCTCAGCTCGCCCGCGACGACCGCCGCCAGCGCCTCCGCGGCCGCCAGCTTCATGCCCTCGGTGATCCGCGAGGCCCGCACCTGCAGCGCGCCCGCGAAGATCCCGGGGAACGCCAGCACGTTGTTGATCTGGTTGGGGAAGTCGCTGCGCCCGGTGGCGACCACCGCGGCGTACTTGTGCGCGACATCCGGGTGGATCTCCGGGTTGGGGTTGGCCATGGCGAAGATCAGGCAGTCCTTCGCCATCGTCGCGACCGCCGACTCCGGCACCGTCCCGCCCGACACCCCGATGAAGACGTCCGCCCCGTCCAGGGCGGACTCCAGCGAACCGGACAGCCCGGACTTGTTCGTGAAGCCGGCCAGGGCCTGCTTCACCTCCGTCAGGTCCTCGCGGTCCCGGCTGACGATGCCCTTGCGGTCGCTCACCGCGACATCGCCGATGCCCGCCTCGACCAGGATCTTGGCGATGGCGACCCCCGCGGCGCCGGCACCCGAGATCACGGCCCGCAACTGGCCGAGCGTACGGCCGGTGAGCTGTGCGGCGTTGCGGAGCGCGGCGAGCGTGACGACGGCGGTGCCGTGCTGGTCGTCGTGGAAGATCGGGATGTCCAGGCGCTCCTGGAGCTTCCGCTCGATCTCGAAGCAGCGGGGCGCGGAGATGTCCTCCAGGTTCACTCCACCGAAGGACGGCGCGAGCCGGGCGACGGTCTCCACGATCTCGTCCGTGTCCCGGCAGTCCAGGGCGATCGGAACCGCGTCCACCCCACCGAACTGCTTGAACAGGATCGCCTTGCCCTCCATCACCGGAAGCGACGCCTCCGGCCCGATGTCGCCGAGCCCGAGCACCGCGCTGCCATCCGTCACCACGGCCACGACCTGAGACTTCCAGGTGTAGTCATGGACGAGCTCCGGCTGCTCGGCGATCGCGCTGCACACTTTGGCGACGCCCGGCGTGTAGGCGAGGGACAGATCGTCCTTGTCCTGGATCGGCACGGTCGACTGGACGGCCATCTTGCCGCCCCGGTGCAGCGCGAAGGCCGGATCGAAGGGCTCGCCGTCGTCCGTCGTATCGCTATCGCTGCGAGGATTCACGATCTCCGCTGCCACTTTTCTTGACCCCTTTGTCTGAATTCTGTCGAGGGTTACCGCGCCAGGTTGAGGAGCGGGCGGGCACCGCGTCCGTAGTCCCGTCCAGCAGATGGCCGGCCGCACGATGGGAGCCGCGCGGGGGGATGGCACGAACGCCGGGCGCGCCGCACGCGCGCCCTGAGCCCCGGGTGAGGGGTGTAAACGTCTTTTCTACCGGACGTACGGATCCATAGACGAGTGACTTCTGTTGCAGCACCGGACCACAACTTCACCGAAACGTCCAAGTCGGTCGGCGGAACTGCTGTCAGAAGTCCATTTACAGAGACTTCGAGCGCGTGATGATGGTCTCGTTCCACGCTCCCCACCGCGGTCCGGTCATCCGTACCGGCCCGGTGCTCCACGGGGATCGCCCGTTATCCGATTTTGACATGGCCGACACCTTGATCGGTGCTGTCCGGATGGCAAGATGCCGGAATCGCACGAGGTCATCACACTCGAAAGTGCACGCACCGCCCATCGGCCCTCACCCGCAGGAGGAACCACCATGACCGCACGCCTCACTTGTCGCTCGGCCGCTGCCAGAACCCGGATGGCCGCTGTCGGCGCGATCGCGGTCTCCGGCGTCCTGCTGCTCAGCGCCTGCGGCGACCAGACCGAGGGCGGGAAGGAGGGCGGCGAGGTCAATGGCTCCGCGGCGCCGCTCTTCGACAAGCTGCCCAAGAAGATCCAGGACGCCGGGGTCATCAAGGTCGGCACCGACGCCACGTACGCGCCGATGGAGTTCGAGGAGGGCGGCAAGATCGTCGGCGTCGACCCCGAGATCGCCATGGCTCTCGGAAAGCAGCTCGGCGTGAAGTTCCAGTTCACCAGCGGCACTTTCGACGGCCTGATCACCGGTCTCAACTCCGGCCGGTCGGACGTGATCATGTCTGCGATGAGCGACACGAAGAATCGCCAGGAGGGCCTGGACGACAAGGGCAAGAAGGCCGGCGAGGGTGTCGACTTCGTCGACTACTTCAACTCGGGCGTCTCGCTCCTCGTCAAGAAGGGCAACCCGGAGAACATCAAGTCGCTGGACGACCTGTGCGGCAAGAAGGTCGCCGTGCAGCGCGGCACCATCTACGAGACGACCTTCAAGGACCAGGCCAAGAAGTGCGACAAGGACAAGAAGGGCAAGCTCACCATCGAGTCCTTCGACACCGACGCCGAGGCCCAGACCCGCGTGAAGGCGGGCGGCGCGGTCGCCGACCTGAACGACTACCCGGTTGCCGCGTACATCGCGAAGACCGCGGGTGGCGGAAACGACTTCGAGGTCACGGGTGACCAGACCGAGGCAGGCCCCTTCGGTATCGCGGTCGACAAGGACAACACCCAGCTGCGTGACGCGATCAAGGAGGCCCTGGACGCGATCATCGCGGACGGCTCCTACAAGAAGGCCCTTGAGAAGTGGGACGTGACCGACAGCGCCGTCGACAAGGCGTCCATCAACGCCGGCTCCTGACTTCACGTACCACCTGAAGGGCAGTCGCAGTGACTGACAAGTTCGACAAGGGGGCCGCCGGCGACCCGCCCGGCGAGCCCCCGGTCTCTCCGGAGACCGCCACCCCCGTTCCACCAGAGGAGATCCGGGCCATCCCGGTGCGACACTACGGCCGCTGGGTCAGCGGTGTGATCGTGCTGGCCTTGCTGGGCCTGCTGGTCTACTCGTTCTCCGAGGGCGACATCCGCTGGGCCACGGTCGGCGACTTCATGTTCGACGACCGCATCGTCAAGGGCGCCGGCCGCACCTTGCTGATCAGCGTGCTCTCCATGCTCATCGGCCTGGTGCTGGGCGTGCTGTTCGCCGTGATGCGGCTGGCGAAGAACCCGGTGACCAGCAGTGTGGCGTGGCTGTACATCTGGTTCTTCCGCGGCACCCCGGTCCTGGTTCAGCTGCTGATCTGGTTCAACCTCGCACTGATCTTTCCGGTCCTGAATCTCGGTTTCTACAAGGACGAGATGACGGACGTCATGACCCCGTTCATGGTCGCGCTGCTCGGCCTCGGTCTGAACGAGGGCGCGTACATGGCGGAGATCGTGCGCGCCGGCATCCAGTCGGTGGAGGAGGGGCAGACCGAGGCGTCGCACGCGCTCGGCATGACCAGCACGCAGACCACGCGGCGGATCGTTCTGCCGCAGGCGATGCGGGTGATCATTCCGCCGACCGGCAATGAGTTCATCAACCTGCTGAAGACCTCGTCGCTGGTGACCGTCGTGAGCTACGTCGACCTGCTGCGCGCGGCGCAGAACATCGGCTCGGCCTCGTTCGCCGTCTTCGAGCTGCTGCTCGTCGCCTCCGTCTGGTACCTCGCCCTGACCAGCATCTTCAGCGTGGGGCAGTACTACCTTGAGAGGTACTACGCGAAGGGATCGCTGCGCAGTCTGCCACCCACTCCGCTGCAGCGGGTCAAGGTCAATCTGCTGAAGTTCACCGGCAACCGGGGAGGCGTGTGATGACCGCCATGGTGAAGGCCGAGGGCGTCCACAAGTCCTTCGGAGCGGCGCACATCCTCAAGGGCATCGAGCTGGAGGTCGCTCCGCGTGAGGTGTTCTGCCTGATCGGCCCGTCCGGCTCCGGCAAGTCCACCTTTCTCCGCTGCATCAATCACCTGGAGAAGATCAGTGCCGGGCGGCTGTACGTGGACGGCGAGCTGGTCGGCTACCGGCAGCACGGCGACAAGCTCTACGAGCTCAAGGACAGCGAGGTGGCCCGTAAGCGCCGCGACATCGGCATGGTGTTCCAGCGCTTCAACCTCTTCCCCCACATGACGGCGCTCGAGAACGTCATGGAGGCCCCGGTTCAGGTCAGGCGCGAGTCCAAGGCCGTCGCACGGGAACGGGCCGAGCGACTGCTGGACCGGGTCGGCCTGGCCGACAAGGCCGGTCACTACCCCTCCCAGCTCTCCGGCGGCCAGCAGCAGCGTGTGGCCATCGCCCGCGCGTTGGCCATGGAACCGAAGCTCATGCTCTTCGACGAGCCCACCTCGGCGCTCGACCCGGAGCTGGTCGGTGAGGTCCTCGACGTCATGCGCGGGCTCGCCGAGGACGGGATGACGATGATCGTGGTCACGCATGAGATGGGCTTCGCCCGTGAGGTCGGCGACGCGCTGGTCTTCATGGACGACGGCGTGGTGGTCGAGTCCGGTCACCCGCGGGACGTCCTGACGAACCCCCAGCACGACCGCACGAAGTCGTTCCTCTCCAAAGTGCTGTAGCAGCTGCCCAGATTGTGAAGGTCCCCGGAGCCCGCAGTGCGGGGTCCGGGGACTTCGCGTTCCATTGCTCCCGGGCTCGGGCAGGGCTCACCTGGTCCCGAGCCCTGCCGATCGATCGAGCTCGTAATAGGCTCTAAGCAAGGGCATCTGTTACCCCGATCGAGACCCATCCCAGCCGCCTCCGTAAGGAGCACAAGTGGAACTGGCCCATTACTCGGACTATGCCGTGCGCCTGGTGAACACCGAGGACCCGGCCCGGGGCAAGGACGAGCTCACCTCGGTCGAAGCGGTACGGGCCCTCTTCAGCAACGCGTCGCAGGTGGCACGTCGAGCGACGGACGCGGACGTGACTCGGCTGCGTGCCGTACGGACCCGCCTCCGGGCGGTCTTCGAGGCGGCGGACGAGCGTGACGAGGTGCGCGCGGTCGATCTGCTGAACGCGCTGCTGATGGAGTTCCCGGTCAGCCCGCAGGTCGCCGGACACGAGTACCGGGACGAGGACGGCCGCCCCAAGTGGCATCTGCACATCGCGGAACACCCGGCGAACGCCACCGCCGGGTACGCGGCGACGGCCTCGATGGGCCTGGCCGTGCACCTCTCCGAGCTCGGCGTCGACCGCCTCGGCATCTGCCAGGCGACGCCCTGTCGCAATGCCTACCTCGACACATCGACGAACCGCTCCCGGCGGTACTGCTCGGACCGCTGCGCGACCCGCGCCAACGTGGCCGCCTACCGGGCCCGCAAACGCCTGGAGACCGAGCGCTCGGAGCGCACCGAGGACCGGACGGGCCGTACGGCCGAGACCGCCCAGGAGACCAGCGCCGCCGGCGAGCGCTGACCCTTCAGGAAGCCGAACGGACGCAGCCGGACGCGGGCGCGGGCGAGGACGAAGTCATCGGGGACGGTGCCGAACTCCCGGCTGTCGTTCTCGGTAAACGGGTTGTCACCGAGCACCCACCAGCCGCCGTCGCGCCACTCCACTGCCCGCTTCACGATGAGCAGGTCCTGCTGCATCGGGTGGCGCAGCACGATCACGTCACCCGGCCGCACCGGCGCTCCGTAGTGGACGACGAGCTGATCCCCCGGCTGCAGGGTCGGCACCATGGACGGTCCGACCACGTCGGCGAGCCCGAACGGCGGTGCCGCGCGCCGTCGCCGGCCGTTCCCGGGCTCGCGGTCGCGACCCCGGTCGTATCCCTGCCACCGGTCCCCGTCCGGCATCCGGCACCTCCCGGTCAGTTCCTCCACCAGTTACCAGCCTGGCACTGGACTTTTGTCCTAAGCCCCCTGGGGCACTCGCGAAATCGCCTCCCCCACGGAGTAATCTCCCACCTGAGAAGACGATCACGAGGAAGGACAGCTTTATGCTTGCCCGCCTGTTCGCCCCGAAGGTGCAGGTCAGTGCCCACTGTGACCTGCCGTGCGGCGTCTACGACCCGGCCCAGGCCCGTATCGAGGCCGATTCCGTGAAGGCCATCCAGGAGAAGTACCAGGCCAACGAGGACCCGCACTTCCGCGCGCGGGCCATCGTCATCAAGGAGCAGCGGGCGGAGCTCGCCAAGCACCACATCTCCGTGCTCTGGAGCGACTATTTCAAGCCCCCGCACTTCGAGAAGTACCCGCAGCTGCACCAGCTGGTCAACGACGCTCTCAAGGCCGCCAGCGCCGCCAAGGGTTCGACGGACCCGTCGACCGGCCAGAAGCTTCTCGACCTGATCGCCGAGATCGACAAGATCTTCTGGGAGACGAAGAAGGCCTGAGCCCGGCCCGATCTGCATGGCCGCGCGGCACCGCCGTTCTTCATCGGTCATCAGCCATCGATCCATCTGCCGCACCCGGTCCGGGGCGTCCGGCACGGCGCCCAAGACGGACCGGGTGCGGTCGTCTTCGCCGGCTGCGTGGCGCCAGGGCCCTCCGGTCGACGGGCGGCGCGGGCTCCGGCGGTCAGACCTCGATTCCGGCCGTCTCCGGGATCGGGTGCACGACCACCGGGTAGTTCGGTGTCCCCTCGGGGATCGGGCACTGATGGACCCGGGCGGCGATCTCGGTGGCGCGCTCGATGCTGTCGCAGTCCAGCACCCAGTACCCGGCCAGCACCGCCGTGGTCTCCCCGTACGGTTCCTCGGAGATCACCGGCCTGCCGTCTTTGGCCGCGGTGACCAGCCGGGCCTGGGTCGGCTCGGACAGGCCCCGCGCCTCGACCAGCTCGCCCGACGCGGCGAGATCCTTGTTCACCGCCTCCATGAACCGGAACATCGCCTGGAGGTCTGCCTTGGACCACGCCGGGCCCGCCGTGGTGGCGCCGCTCATGGCGTCGTAGTCGGACTGCTTCCCGAGGACCATCAGCATGTACTTCATGTCGTCTCTCCTCACCATGCCGGCACCCGCATCGGGTACCTCTCGCATGAGACGTCGGAGCCCGGGGCGCGTGCTTGAGCATTCCGGCGCGCGGATGCTCGCGCGGATATTTTCGGGTGTGAGACGACCCGCACCGCGCAGAAACCCCCGAGTCGCCACATTCCGCAGCCGCAGCCACCACCACGGAGGACACGATGGCTGATCAGCCCCAGGGGGTGACCTGGCGGGTCACGGAAAGCGGGGGATTCGAGACCGCGTGGCCCGAGCTCTCCGGCACCGCCCTCCGAGCGCACGGCCGCGCCGTCGGCACGGTGCCCGGGCCGTACTGGCTCAGCTACGAACTGGAGACCGGTGAGGACTATGTGACGCGCCGTCTGCTCGTCACCGCCGACCTCGCCTCCGGCGGGTCCCGCCGGCTCGATCTGCGGCGGCAGGACGACGGGGAGTGGACGGCCGACGGGCGGCCGCTGCCGGAGGTGCGGGGAGCTCTCGACTGCGATCTCGGCCTGTCCCCGCTGACCAACGCCATGCCCGTGCTGCGGCACCGGCTGCACACGGCGCCCGGGGAGCAGGAATTCCTGATGGCCTGGGTCTCGGTGCCCGACCTGGCGGTGCGGCCGTCGCGGCAGACCTACACCCACCTCGGCCGGACGGAGGTCGGAGGGCGGGTCCGGTTCACCTCGGACGACTTCAGCAGCAACCTGGAGTTCGACCTCGACGGGCTGATCGTCACGTATCCCGGGCTGGCCTTCCGGCTCGCTCCGCGGGGCACCGGCCTGGCCGAGGAGCAGCGCCGGCACTGGCAACGGACGTATGAGGCGGATCCGGAGATCTACGGGCCGCAGCCGTCCGATCCAGCCGTGCACGCCGCGCTGGTGTTCCGCAAGGCGGGGGCCCATACGGTGCTCGAACTGGGGGCCGGGCACGGCCGGGACGCCCTGTACCTGGCGCGCGCCGGATTCGAGGTCACGGCCGCCGACTTCAGCTCCACCGCACTCGCCCGGCTACGCGACCGCGCGGAGGCCGAGGGCCTGGCCGAGCGGGTGGAGACCATGGTCGAGGACGTACGGGAGCCGCTGCCGCTGCCCGACGGAAGCGTGGACGCGGTCTTCGCCCACATGCTGCTCTGCATGGCCCTGTCCACGGAGGAGATCCGTGCCCTGGTCGGCGAGGTGGCGCGGGTCCTACGCCCGGGGGGCGTGTTCGTCTACACGGTCCGGCACACCGGCGACGCACACTACGGGACGGGGACGTCGCAGGGTGACGACATCTACGAGCACGGCGGGTTCGCGGTGCACTTCTTCGACCGCAAACTCGTGGATTCGCTCGCGGAGGGCTGGGATCTGCGCGAAGTGCACGCGTTCGAGGAGGGCACGCTGCCACGGCGACTGTGGCGGGTGACGCAGACCAGACGCCCGGAGCCGGACATGTCGACGTGAACGCACGGCGCGGACGCCGGGGCGGCGGGCGGGGTGTCGGCAGCAGCGCTGCGGGCTGACCCGGTGAACCTCCCGAGCCGTCGGCGGTGATGCCCCCGACGGCCTTGGTGATATGCGGATCACGCCAGATCTCGTGACCGAACGTTGGCGGATCACCTGCCCTCCTTACCCGGCGGTCGCCTCAAGACTGGTCACGAACCGTCACCGAACCGAACAGGGGGACCGCTGATGGCGGCCGGATCACGGGTGCTGGCGCTCGGCCACTACCAGCCCGCACGGGTGCTGACGAACGACGACCTGGCGGCCATGGTCGAGACCACCGACGAGTGGATCCGCACCCGGGTCGGCATCCGCACTCGCCATGTCGCCGCGGCGGACGAGACCGTCGACGCCATGGCCTCCACGGCGGCTGCCAAGGCGCTGGCCGGCAGCGGGGTCACGGCCGAGGAGATCGATCTCGTCCTGGTCGCCACGTGTACGGCCGTCGACCGCAGTCCCAACACCGCTGCCCGGGTCGCAGTCCGGCTGGGCCTGTCCTCCCCGGCCGTGATGGACCTCAACGTCGTCTGTGCCGGTTTCACGCATGCGCTGGCGACCGCCGACCACGCCATTCGGGCGGGCTCGGCGAGGAAGGCGCTGGTGATCGGCGTCGAGAAGTTCACGGACGTCACCGACTGGACGGACCGCTCGACGTGTGTGCTGGTCGGTGACGGCGCCGGTGCGGCGGTCGTTACCGCGGCGGACGAGCCGGGGATCGGCCCGGTGGTGTGGGGCTCGGTCCCGCAGATGGGGCACGCCGTACGCATCGAAGGCACGCCCGGGCGCTTCTCCCAGGAGGGCCAGGTCGTCTACCGGTGGGCGACCACACAACTGCCGCCCATCGCGCGGCGGGTGTGCGAGCGCGCGGGCATCCGCCCCGAGGATCTCGGGGCGGTCGTCCTCCACCAGGCCAATCTGCGCATCATCGACCCCGTCGCCCAGAAGCTCGGGGCGGTCAACGCGGTGATCGCCCGGGATGTCGTCGATTCCGGCAACACCTCGGCTGCCAGCATTCCGCTCGCCCTCTCCAAGCTCGTGGAGCGCGGAGAAGTGCCCTCCGGTGCCCCGGTTCTGCTCTTCGGTTTCGGCGGCAACCTGTCGTACGCCGGCCAGGTCATCCGCTGCCCCTAGCGTGGGTATGCCCCGGGCGGCAGACCGAACCACCTGCGGTCTCTTGCGGTCTCGGTGGGTCGGCCCCGCAGGGGCCGGCGCCCGCCGCCCGAGGCGACCCGCTCAGCGGCTGCGGCGGGTGACGAACTCCGCCAGTGCCAGGAGGTCCCCGGCCTGCGCGAGGTCGGGGACCGCGCGCGCCAGGTGGTCCATCGCCCCGGCCATCCGGATGCAGGCCTCGCCCTGTGCCCAGTCCCGGCCGCCCGCGCGCTCGATCGCCTCCGCCGCGCGCCGCAGCGCATCGCCCTCTAGCGGTCCCTCCACTCGGTAGATGGCCGCGAGTTCGGCCGCGGCGGGCTTGCCGGAGGTCAGCGCGGCAACCACCGGCAGCGATTTCTTGCGGGCCGAGAGATCGGCGCCGGCCGGTTTGCCGGTGTGCGCGGGATCCCCCCAGATGCCGATGAGATCGTCGATGAGCTGGAACGCGAGCCCTGCCTCCCGACCGAAGGCGTCCATGACGTCGACGGTCCGCTCGTGGGCACCGGCATAGAGCGCCCCCAGCGCGCAGGCGCAGCCGAGTAAGGCCCCCGTCTTGGCCTCCGCCATGGCCAGGCTCTCCTGAAGCGAGACGTCCGACCGCCGCTCGAAGGCGCAGTCCGCATGCTGGCCGTCGCACAGCTCGATGACGCATGCCGCAAGCCGCTCCGCGGCCACCGCGGCGGCCGGGTGCAGGTCCTGGGCAAGGGTTTGCAGGGCCAGGGCGTGCAGCGCGTCCCCGGCGAGGATCGCTTCGGACTTCCCGAAAACGGTCCAGGCGGTGGGGCGGTGGCGGCGCATCGGGTCGTGGTCCATGACGTCGTCGTGCAGCAGGGTGAAGTTGTGCACCAGCTCCACGGCGGCGGCCGCACGCACCGCCCGCTCGGGCCGCCCGTCGAAGGCCTGTACCGCGGCCAGCACCAGCGCGGGACGGATGGCCTTGCCGGCCGCACCGGCGGTCGGTATGCCGTCGGCGTCCTGCCAACCGAAGTGGTAAGCGACGACCCGGTGCAGCGAGGCGGGCAGTGAATCGACGGCGGCGCGCAGCGCCGGGTTCACGGCCGTGTGTGCCCGCTCGAGAAGATCGGCGGCTTCGCGGCCCTGGCGGCTGTATGTGAAGGTGTTGATGATCCCCACCCCTCGGCTTGCCTTCGCAGGTCTCCCACCTGCTCGTTCATCGTGACAGCCGCTTTCCGCCACGGGCCATTACACAAATGAGTGGGAATAGATCATGCGGTGCAGGGTGAGGGCCCACCGTGCGCGAGCGACAGGGAGCCGCGGCCGAGGACGCGCGTTCACCAGGTCGCGGCTACGCTGAGACTCACGTCGTAAACGGATAGTGCCGTCATTTTCAGACTTCGGCGGCCGACCGCGTTTCCCGGCGAGGCCGTTGTCGAGTGAGAGGTGACGGGCCGCCACCCATCGATCCGCACTGGAGAGCAGGAGGCACCACATGGCCGGGTTCCTGGACCGCGCCAAGGAGCAGGCGCAGCGCGGGATCGCGCAGGGCAAGCAGAAGCTGGACGAGGTGCAGGCGCAGCGGGCCGGGCACGACCTGCTGAGGAGACTGGGCGCGGCGTATTACGCCGAGCAGCAGGGCAGCGGCGGCTCCGAGGCGACGCAGCAGGCGCTGTCCGCCGTACAGGACCACGTCGCGGCCCACGGGGACGCCTTTCTGCGCAGCTGACCGCCCCCATACGGGCAGCTCCTGACGCCCGCCCGCGGACCCGCCCGGGCGCGCCCCGGGTCCCACTCCGCGGCGGCAGTGCCGCGCGCTCCGGCCTCGGGCTCAGGCCCCGCACGCCGGCCCCGGACTCCGGCCTCGACGAGAAACCGCAGCGGGACGCGCCACGCCTCGGCGCATGGACGGGCGGTCCCCGACGGGCCGGCTAACGCCCCGCCGCCCCTTCCCGGTACGCGGCCGCCTCCTCCAGGTCCAATCGCCGCAACAGCGTCCTCAGCATCTCGTCGTCGATCCGCCGCTCGTCACGCAGTCGTACGAACACCTCCCGCTCGGCATTGATCACCTCCCGCGCCAGCCGCCGGTAGGTGTCGTCCGCCGACTCCCCCGTCAACGCGTTGACCGTCCCCAGCCGCTCCCACACCGCGTCGCGCCGCCGCGCCAGCACGGCGTGCAGCCGGTCCTCGAGCGGCTTCGGCAAGGCGTTACGCGGGTCGGCGACCAGCTCGTCGAGCCGTCGTCGGGCCGCACCCGAGGCCTCGTTCTGCGCCTGCGCCTCAGCCAGAGTCTCCTGGCGCTCGTCACGCCCGGGGAGGCGCAGCAGTCGGATCACGGGCGGCAGGGTGAGCCCCTGAAGGACCAGCGTCCCGATCACGGTGGTGAAGGTCAGGAACAGCACCAGATTCCGGTCCGGGAACTCCGCACCGCCGTGGACGTTCATCGGGATCGCGAACGCGATCGCGAGCGAGACCACCCCACGCATTCCCGCCCAGGACACGACGAACGGGTGCGTCCATGGCGGCAGGCCTCCGGGCTGCCGCAGTACGGGCAGGTAGGTCGCGCCGTAGACCCAGACGAAGCGGGCGACGACGACCGCGGCGAACACCGCGGTCGCGTACCAGGCGGCCTGTTCCGGCGCATAGGCACCGAGGCCGCTCACCACGAACCTCAGCTGCAGTCCGATGAGCGCGAAGACCGACGACTCCAGGATGAATGCGACCATCTTCCAGACCGCCTCCTCCTGAAGCCTGGTCGCGAAATCGACCTGCCAGGAGCGATGCCCGAGGTAGAGGCCGACGACCACGACGGCGAGCACACCGGACGCATGGACCTGTTCCGCGGCCGCGTACGCCACGAAGGGAATGAGCAGGGACAGGGTGTTCTGCAGGAGCGGCTCCCTGAGCCGGGTGCGCAGCCAGTGCAGCGGACCCATCAGCAGTACTCCGACGCCCACGCCGCCCACCGCGGCGACGGCGAACTCCGCGACCCCTCCGGCCCACGTCGCCCCCTCCCCCACCGCCGCCGCGAGAGCGACCTTGTACGCGGTGATCGCGGTCGCGTCATTGAACAGCGACTCGCCCTTCAGGATCGTCGTGATCCGGGTCGGCAAGCCGATTCTCCGGGCGACGGCGGTGGCGGCCACCGCGTCCGGCGGTGCGATCACGGCACCGAGCACGAGGGCGGCCGTCAGCGGCAGATCCGGCACGACGAGGTAGCAGATCCCGCCGACGGCCGCCGTCGCGAACAGCACGTATCCGATGGACAGCAACGCCACCGGACGCACATTGGCCCGCAGCCCGAGATAGGAGCTGTCCAGGGCGGCCAGGTGCAGCAAGGGCGGCAGCACCAGCGGAAGCACGATGTCCGGGTCCAGTGTGTAGTCGGGCACGCCCGGTACGTAACTGACGGCGAGGCCGACGGCGACCAGCAACAGCGGCGCGGGCACCGGAGTGCGCCGGGCGGCGCCCGCGACGACCGCACTGCCCGCGACCAGCGACAGCAGAGGTAGTGCGTCCATGGCTCCCTTTTCGTCCCCGTCCACCGCGGTGCGCCGCCGCGCGGCCCCGGATGTCACTGGCGCGTTTTAACCTGGCCATCATGAGCGAGTGCCCACACGTCCCGGAACTCCCACGCCTCGAGCTCGACCCGCTCAGCGACACCTGCCTGGAGTGCCAGGCCATCGGCAGTGACTACGTGCATCTGCGGCTGTGCCTGGGATGCGGGCACGTGGGATGCTGTGACTCGTCGCCGCATCGGCACGCGTCGCGGCACTTCGAGGACACTGGACACCCGGTCATGCGCTCCTTCGAGCCGGGCGAAAGCTGGCGCTGGTGCTTCATCGACCAGCAGATCGTCTGAGCGCGGCCCGCCCAGGGCGGCCAACCGGGCGGGCATCCCTTCGAATTGGGCACGGCAAACCCCTAGCCACTGTCCGTACCCGCAGCCTTACAATGAGTAACGCTCCCCCAGGTTCGTGGGACCCCATCCCGCGGATCACGGTAGCGTCGCAGCCGAAGCATGTGCCACGTGGTCCTGTCCTCGCCCTCCAGCGGGGCCCGGGGCCGGCGCTCCAACCAGCTCAAACAGCTTGTGCCACCTTGGAGGTGAGGGTGTCCCAGATCGCAGGCGAGCCCGGGACCCAGGACTTCGTGGAAGTCCGGCTGCCCGCTGCGGGTGCCTACCTGTCGGTGTTGCGTACGGCCACGGCCGGACTCGCAGCGCGCTTGGACTTCACCCTCGACGAGATCGAGGATCTGCGCATCGCGGTCGACGAGGCCTGCGCGATCCTGCTCCAGCAAGCCGTGCCCGGAAGCGTGCTCAGCTGCGTCTTCCGCCTGGTCGGCGACGCTCTGGGGGTGACTGTGTCCGCCCCGACCACCGACGGTCGTGCGCCGGAGCGCGACACCTTCGCCTGGACCGTGCTCTCCGCGCTCGCCGGCGAGGTCGACTCGACGGTCGGGGAGGACCGTACGGTCAGCATCAGTCTGCACAAAAAGCGCGGCGCGGGCCCCGGACAGCCGTGACGGACGGGACGGGGAAGCCGGTGCAGGACGAGAGGCGCGGCTCGCGGGTGGTGCCCGGTGCGACCATTCCCGCGCAGCACCAGGCAGAGCGGGCAGACCACATGGACCAGGACCAGCGTCCGCAGAACCAGCGCGGGCATGAGCAGCTCCAGAAGGGGCCGCGCGGGAGCGAGCGGGACCGGCCCGAGCACGAGCCGGAGCACGCGTACGAGCACGAGCACGGACAGCTGCCCGATCCGCACGACCGCAGCGGCGCCCGGGCCCTGTTCATCCAGCTCCGGAAGTTGCCCGACGGCTCTACCGAGCGCGCCGAGCTGCGCAATCACCTGGTGCGGATGCATCTGCCCCTGGTGGAGCACCTGGCCCGCCGCTTCCGCAACCGCGGTGAGCCGCTGGACGATCTCACCCAGGTCGCCACCATCGGTCTGATCAAGTCCGTGGACCGCTTCGATCCGGACCGCGGTGTGGAGTTCTCCACGTACGCGACGCCGACGGTCGTCGGTGAGATCAAGCGGCACTTCCGCGACAAGGGCTGGGCGGTACGGGTGCCCCGCAGGCTCCAGGAGCTGAGGCTCTCGCTGACCACCGCGACCGCCGAGCTGTCCCAGCGGCACGGCCGGTCGCCGACGGTCCATGAGCTGGCCGAGCACCTCGGCATCTCGGAGGAGGAGGTGCTGGAGGGGCTGGAGTCCGCGAACGCGTACAGCACCCTCTCGCTGGACGTGCCAGACACCGACGACGAGTCCCCGGCGGTCGCCGACACCCTCGGCGCGGAGGACGACGCCCTGGAGGGCGTCGAGTACCGGGAATCGCTCAAACCGCTTCTGGAGGAGCTGCCGCCGCGGGAGAAGAAGATCCTGCTGCTGCGCTTCTTCGGGAACATGACCCAGTCGCAGATCGCCCAGGAGGTCGGCATCTCGCAGATGCACGTCTCACGGCTGCTGGCCCGCACCCTCGCGCAGCTCCGGGACAGGTTGCTCGTCGAGGAGTAGTCGGAAGCGGACGAAGCGCGCCTGAGCCCCTCCGCCGCGGTCGGGCTCAGGAGGATGTGTCGCGGGGGCCGATGCCGAGAGCCTCGGTGGCGGTCGGATTCACCAGCAGCGCCAGCACGGCCGCCGCCGTGACGGCGAGCGCCACCCCTGCGGCGATCATCCCTCCCCCCGTGCTGATCAGCGTCCAGGCGACGGGCACGGCCATGATCTGGACGATCAGCGCGGGGCCCCGGCTCCAGCGGCGCCGGAGCAGCAGCCCACGGGCGGCGGCGAGCGGCAGCGCGGCGAGCACGAGCAGCGTCAGCCCGCCCGTTTCGGCCTGCCGCGGGCTGTCCGGATCACCGGTCAGGCCCATGACGAGCACGTAGGCCCCGAAGGCGGCAAGAGCCGCGCCCTCCACCGCGGCCAGCGCGGCGGCGGCGGTCAGCCGGGCGGGGCGTGGTCCGGCAGGGGCGGTGCTGTCGGCGGCCGTGGTCTCGGCGTTCCCGGCCTTCCCGGCGCGCTCGGCGTTCTCGGGGTTCTCGGCGTGCTGCTTGCTGCTCACGCCAGCAGACTAGTCCGCGCGGAGCGGGTGCCCGGCGTGCCTCGTCCCCCGGGCTCCCGTCGGAAAGGCAGCCTCACAACCGGTGGGGGTGGGCCGCGTACCAGGGGGTAGGTAGGCTGCTGCGCATGCGCGCGCTCCTCGTGGTCAATCCGGCAGCCACCACCACTAGTGCCCGCACCCGGGACGTGCTCATCCACGCGCTCGCGAGCGACTTGAAGCTGGAGGTCGCGACGACCGAGTACCGCGGGCACGCCCGCGACCTCGCCCGCCAGGCGGCCGCGGGCGGTGAGACCGAGCTGGTCGTCGCGCTCGGCGGGGACGGGACAGTCAACGAGGTCGTCAACGGGCTGCTGCACCAAGGCCCGGCGCCCGAGGCACTGCCGCGGCTGGCCGTGGTCCCCGGCGGTTCGACGAACGTCTTCGCCCGGGCTCTCGGGCTGCCCAACGACGCCGTCGAGGCGACCGGCGCGCTGCTCGATGCCCTGCACGCGCGCACCGAGCGGACGGTCGGGCTTGGCCTGGCGTCCGGCACACCGGGCACGGAGGACGAAGAGGTGCCCGCCCGCTGGTTCACCTTCTGCGCCGGCTTCGGCTTCGACGCGGGCGTGGTGGGCCGCGTCGAACAGCACAGGGAGCGCGGCAAGCGATCGACCCACGCCTTGTACGTACGACAGGCGGTGCGGCAGTTCGTGAACGAGGCGCACCGCAGGCACGGCACGATCACCCTGGAGCGCCCCGGCGAGGACCCCGTCCGGGACCTGGTGCTGTCGATAGTCTGCAACACCGCTCCCTGGACCTACCTGGGCAATCGCCCGGTCTACGCCTCCCCCGCGGCCTCCTTCGATACGGCCTTGGACGTGCTCGGCCTCACCCGGCTCTCGGCCCCTGCCGTGGCCCGCTACGCGACCCAGTTGCTGACCTCTTCCCCCGACCGCGGACCCCGGGGCAAGCACGCCGTGTCGCTGCACGACCTGACGGACTTCACCTTGCATTCCCAGGTGCCGCTGCCTTTTCAGATGGACGGTGACCACCTGGGGCTGCGTAAGAGCGTCAGGTTCACAGGCGTACGCCGAGCACTGCGTGTGATTGTGTGAGCGGAACGGGCGAAACTCCTTTCACTCGAACGTTTAGGCCAGCCTCCACCCACTGGAAGTACGGCTGTGACCGAGACGACACCAAGGAATCAAAAAAAACTTTCCAGAAGGGGTTGTATCCGCCGCCGAGGTTTGCGAGTCTCTTCATGGCGATCGGGACGGCCCGCAACACGGCCCCCTTGAGAGCCGGAGCCCCCTCCTCATTCCCAGTGGGACCGCACCAGGCAACTGGACGACGGCCCCTTCCCTTGTGAGGGGACTCGTGAAAGCGTTCACATTCACAAGCAACCAGCTGGTAATACAAGGAGATGGAGCAGCCATGGACTGGCGTCACCGCGCCGTTTGCCGCGAGGAAGACCCCGAGCTCTTCTTCCCCATCGGCAACACCGGTCCTGCGCTGCTGCAGATCGAGGAAGCCAAGGCCGTCTGCCGGCGCTGCCCCGTGATGGAGCAGTGTCTGCAGTGGGCGCTGGAGTCCGGCCAGGACTCCGGTGTGTGGGGTGGCCTCAGCGAGGACGAGCGCCGCGCGATGAAGCGCCGCGCCGCTCGCAACCGGGCGCGGAACGCCAGCGCCTGACCCAGCCCCAGCCCCTGTGCCAGGGCGGCGCGTACGGCGTGTGCGCACCTCCCGCCCCCGAGCCGCAGCGCGCAGTACCCTGATGCTCCCCCAGAGCTTCGCCTGGGGGTTCCGCAGCACATGAGCAGTGAGCCCCGAACCGGATGGTCCGGGGCTCACTGCTGTGCTCGCCCCGTCGTATGTCGAGCCCCGACTGGGCAGTTCTCATTGCGGTCTGACTCGGTGTCAACTCAGTTCAGCGCTTCTCCGCGCGCACCGGGATGTCCAGGACCACGCGCGTACCCCGCTCCGGCGCGGCAAGCATGTCGAACGTCCCGCCCAACTCGCCCTCCACCAAGGTCCGGACGATCTGCAGGCCGAGGTTGCCGGTGCGCTGCGGGTCGAACCCCTCCGGCAGGCCGCGCCCGTCGTCCTGCACCGTCACCAGCAGCCGGCCCTCGCCACGCGACCCGCTGCGGACGGCCGACACCTCCACGGTGCCCTGCTCGCCCGGGCCGAAGCCGTGCTCCAGCGCGTTCTGCAGCACTTCGGTGAGCACCATCGACAGCGGAGTCGCCACCTCGGCGTCCAGGACCCCGAAGCGGCCCGTACGGCGCCCGGTGACCCGGCCCGGTGAGATCTCCGCGACCATGGCCAGCACCCGGTCGGCGATGTCGTCGAACTCGACGCGCTCGTCCAGGTTCTGGGACAGCGTCTCGTGCACGATCGCGATCGATCCGACTCTGCGCACCGCCTCCTCGAGCGCCTCACGGGCGCTGCCTCCCGCGGCGGCGCTGTCCATCCGGCGGGCCTGGAGGCGCAGCAGGGCCGCGACGGTCTGCAGGTTGTTCTTCACCCGGTGGTGGATCTCCCGGATGGTGGCGTCCTTGGTGATCAGCTCGCGTTCGCGGCGGCGCAGCTCGGTGACGTCGCGCAGCAGGATCAGGGAGCCGATCCGGGTGCCCTTGGGCTTGAGAGGGATGGCACGCAGCTGAATGACCCCCCCGTTGCCCTCCACCTCGGTCTCCCGCGGCGCCCAACCGCTGGCGAGCTTGACCAGCGCCTCGTCGACGGGGCCGCGGGACGGGGCGAGTTCGGCGGTGGTCTGGCCGAGGTGGTGGCCGACGAGGTCGACGGCGAGACCGAGGCGGTGGTAGGCGGAGAGGGCATTGGGGCTGGCGTACTGGACTATCCCGTCCGCGTCGAGCCGGATCAGCCCGTCGCCGACGCGCGGCGAGGCGTCCATGTCGACCTGCTGGCCGGGGAAGGGAAAGGCGCCCGCGGCGATCATCTGGGCGAGGTCGGAGGCGCTCTGGAGGTAGGTGAGCTCGAGCCTGCTGGGGGTCCGTACGGTCAGAAGATTGGTGTTGCGCGCGATGACGCCGAGGACGCGGCCCTCGCGGCGTACGGGGATCGACTCAACCCGGACCGGGACCTCCTCACGCCACTCCGGGTCTCCCTCTCGTACGATCCGGCCCTCGTCGAGGGCGGTGTCGAGCATCGGGCGGCGGCCGCGGGGAACGAGGTGGCCGACCATGTCGTCCTGGTAGGACGTCGGGCCGGTGTTCGGCCGCATCTGTGCGACGGAGACATAGCGGGTGCCGTCTCGGGTGGGCACCCACAGCACGAGGTCGGCGAAGGAGAGATCAGAGAGCAGTTGCCACTCCGAAACCAGCAGGTGCAGCCACTCGAGGTCCGATTCGGTGAGAGCGGTGTGCTGGCGTACAAGGTCGTTCATGGAGGGCACATGTGCGAGCCTACCGGTGGCGGGACTGGTTGAATGCCTGTTGAATGCTCGCCGAAGACGTAGACAGACCATAATGGTCTAGTCCACAATCGAATCGTGAAGCCTCCGTCCTCCCCGCACAGGAGGGTGGAAGGGGGCGTGTGGCGCTCTCTGCCCTGACTGCGCCGCGCCCCCGTGTGGTCGGCCGGACCGTCCGCGGGGCACCGCACACCTCGCGGCCTCGGGCGGCCGACATCAGCTCCGGGCTGCGGTGCCGGACAGGTTGAGGGTCCTGTCCCGGCGCCGCGGCCCGCGGGTGTTTCTACGGCCGGACGACGTCGCGCGGCGCTGCGGAGGCGAGGACCGGGGCCCTCGGCGGCATCACTGCTCGGTGGAGTGGGCGAGCCCGGAGACATCAGCGATGGGGTGACCGTACGACCGATGACCCCCGCTCGACGGGGGCAGGGGCCATCGGAAGGTCCGGGGCCCGCGACCGGGTCGAATGCGGCCGCGTAGTCTCACGGGGGCGATCGTGGTCCGGGGGTCAGTGCGTCTCAGTGACCTTCGCCAGAGCGCGCGGGGCGTCCGGATCCTGGCCGCGCGCGATGGTGACCTCGTACGCCAACATCTGCAGCGGGATGATCTCCAGGATCGGCTGGACCTCCTCGGCCACGCCTTCGGTCGGCAGTGCGAAGCCCGCGGAGGCCTTGTCCACCTCGACCCTGCTGCCGATGACGACCAGGTCCGCGCCGCGGGCCCGCAGCCGGTCGAGGACCGGCTGCAGCGCCTGGCCGCCCTTGCCCTCGGTCACGATCGCGATGACCGGCGAGACGTTGTCGACCATCGCGAGCGGGCCGTGCAGGAGGTCCGCACCGGAGTAGGAGAGCGCGGGGATGTAACTGGTCTCCATCAGCTTCAGCGCGGCCTCTTTGGCCGTCGGGTAGCCGTAGCCGCGGGAGGTGAGGACCATGCGCTCGGCGAAGCGGTAGCGGCCGGCCAGCGCCCTGACCTCGTCCTGGCGGTCGAGGATCCGCTGTGCGAGCTCCGGCAGGGCCTTGGCGGCGGAGCCGTCGCCACCACGCAGGCCCTCGACGAAGAGGTAGAGGGCCAGCAGCTCGGCGGTGTAGGTCTTGGTCGCCGGGAGCGCCTTCTCGGGGCCGGCGAGGACGTCGATGTGGAACTCGGAGACCGCGGCGAGCGGGGAGTTCGCGTTGTTGGTGACCGCGAGCGTGATCGCCCCGGCGTCACGGGCCGCCTGGGTGGAGGCCACCAGGTCCGGGGAACCGCCGGACTGGCTGACCGTGATGACCAGGACGTCGGTGAGGTCGGGCTTGGCGTCGTACGCCGTCGTGGTGGACATGGAGGTCAGACCGCACGGCTTGCCCAGCAGGATCTCCAGCAGGTACTTCGCGTACAGCGCCGCGTTGTCGGAGGTCCCGCGGGCGGTGAGCAGGACGAAGCGGGGCATCCGGGCCGCGATCTGCTCCGCCACCTCCCGGATCCTCGGCGCCCCCTCGTCGAGCAGCCTGCTCAAGACCGCGGGCTGCTCGGCCATCTCGCCGGACATGATCCGGCCCGGCCGCTCGTCATGCTGGGCCGGAGTCGTGGCGGACATGCTGGGTGCCTCCAGTGTGCTGTGTGCTGTGCTGTCCACGGCCGTCAACGACCGGCGCCTTTGCCGGTGATGACCTCCGCGGCGGCCCGTCCGCAGACGCGGGCGGCGCCATGAGTCGCGATGTGCAGCGCTCCGGTCGGCGGCGCATGGGGCACCCCCATCTCGACGACGACCGTGTCCGGCCGGGCAGAGGTCAGGGATTCCAGTGCGTCGGCCATCCAGGAGTGCCGGTGGACGTCGCGTACCACTGCGACGATCCTACGGTCAGCCGCGTCGCGGAGCACACTCGCGATCACCGCGGCCGGCCCGTTCTCCGCCGCATCCGCGCTGCCGTACGCACCGGTCTCGGTGCCGGGCAGCAGCCGGGCCAGCTCGGCCGCCACGCCCCAGGGAGTCTCGTGGCCCACGGCGATGTTGGCGACCGGGGTGAAGGCGACGACGTAGGGGGGCGCGTCGATCGGCTGGTACGCGCCGGGGGCCGTCACCCTCAAGGCCCGGCGGGCGGCTGTCAGGCCCACCTCGGGCGCCGGTGCGGTCTCCCCGGCTCCCGCCTCGACCGTCCATGCGGCCAGCGCCCGGACGCGGGCGGCTGCGTCGGCGAGCCGTTCCTCGTCAAGCTCGCCCTGGTGCACGGCTCGTACGAGGGCGTCGCGCAGCCGCAACACCGTGTCCTCGTCGGCCAGTCCCCCGCCGACACAGATCGCGTCGGCTCCAGCGGCGATGGCCAGCACACTGCCGCGCTCGATGCCATAGATCGCCGAGATCGCCCGCATCTCCATGCCGTCGGTGACGATCAGCCCCTCGAAGCCGAGGCCTCCTTCGGTGACCGAGGCTCTCAGCAGGCCCCCCAGGGCGGACCGGCTGAGCGTCACGGGAGAGGAGGGGTCGAGGGAAGGCAGCAGGATGTGCGCGCTCATTACGGCCTTGGTGCCCGCCTCGACGGCGGCCCGGAAGGGCACGAGTTCCCGCGAACAAAGGGTGTCGAGATCGGCGTCGATGTGCGGCAGGTCGTGGTGCGAGTCGACGTTCGTGTCGCCGTGCCCCGGGAAGTGCTTGGTGCAGGCGGCCACTCCGGCGTCCTGGAGACCCTCGATGTACGCGGCGGTGTGCCGGGCCACGAGGTCCGGTTCGGCGCCGAAGGAACGAACTCCGATGACCGGGTTGTCGGGGTTGGAGTTGACGTCCGCGGAGGGAGCCCAGTTGAGGTTCACCCCGCACTCGGTGAGCCGGCGGCCCAGCTCGCGGGCGACATCCCGGGTCAGCTTCGGGTCGTCGACGGCCCCGAGGGCCAGGCTGCCGGGGAAGGACGAGCCGGTCCGGACCTCAAGCCGGGTGACGTCCCCGCCCTCCTCGTCGATCGCGACGAGCACATCACCGCGCTCGGCCCTCAACTGCCTGGTGAGCTCGGCGAGCTGCTCCGGCGAGGAGATGTTCCGGCCGAACAACCCGACCGCGGACAGACCTTCACCGAGACGGCGAAGGAGCCAATCGGGAGCGCTGGTGCCAGTGAATCCGGGTTGAAGGACGGCGAGGGCATCGCGGGCGAGGCTGCCGGTGGCCATGGATCCAGGCTTCCCCGAGGAGGCCGTGCCGCCGTCTGCGAGGGACGTCATGAGGGCGTGCTACCCCTTCACTGCACCGGAGGTGAGGCCGGCAGCGACCTTGCGCTGCACGATCAGGAAGAAGATCACCACAGGCAGCGCGATGAGCGTCGCGCCGGCCATCTGGGCGCCGTAGTCGACGCCGCGCGAGGTTGCGAAACTCACCAGCCAGATGGGCAAGGTCTGCTTGTCGTTGCTGGAGAGGAGCACGTAGGCGAGGACGTACTCGTTCCACGCCTGGATCAGGGCGTAGATGGAGGTCGCCACGAGTCCCGGGGCGACCAGCGGGAAGATCACCTTGCGGAAGGCGCCCATCCTGCTGCAGCCGTCCACCATCGCCGACTCCTCCAGCTCCTTGGGGATGTTGACGATGAAGCCGCGGAGCATCCACACGGTGTAGGGCAGGATGAAACTCATGTAGACGAGCACGACGCCCCAGAGCTGGTCGACTCCGTCGAAGGCGTTGAGCTGGATGTAGAGCGGGATGATCAGCGCGGTCTGCGGGACCATCTGGACCGCGAGCAGCGCGACCATCAGGCCCTTGCGCCCGTAGAAGCCGAAGCGGGCGATGGCGTACGCGGCGAGCAGGCCGATGGCGATCGCAATGGTGACCGTGCAGATGCCGACGATGACGCTGGCCTGGAGGTTGTCCCAGAAGGTGGGCGAGTTCACCGCGGTGCGGAAGCCCCGCAGCGTAGCCTCGCTGGGCCACAGCCTCAGATCGTAGGAGTACAGGTCCTTCTGCGGACTGAATGCCCCCTTGACCAGCCAGTACACCGGGAAGGCCATGACTGCGAAGGTGAGCAGCCCGAGAAGGTTGTATCCGGACTTCGTCACCCGGCGGCGGGTGCGGACGGCGGAAATACTCACTCGTCCTCTCCGATCTTCAGCATCTGACGCAGGTAGAACAGCGAGATCCCGAGCAGCAGGAGCATGGTGATCAGCGCGATGGCCGCGCCTTGGCTGAAGGAGTTTCCGGTGAAGGCCGCGTTGAAGGCGTACAGGCCCAACAGTTCGTACTCCGCTTCCACATGGGCGCCGCGCATCAGCCACACCTGCTCGAAGACGGCGAAGTCCCAGATGACGGAGAGGGTGGTGACCATGGTCAGCACCGGCTTGATGACGGGCAGGGTGACGTGCCGGAAGATGCCGAAGCCCTGGGCGCCGTCCATCCTCGCCGCCTCCTCCAGCTCCTGAGGGACCTGGGTGAGGGCCGCGTAGAGGGTGATGGCGATGAAGGGCAGGGCACCCCAGACGACGACGAGGACGATCACGCCGAAGCCGGACCAGGGGTTCACGAACCAGTTGTGGCCGCGGTAGTCCAGACCGGCAGCGCTCAGCAGGGAGTTGGCGAAGCCGTAGTCGGAGTCGAACAGCCAGCGGAAGATGGAGGTCGCCACCAGCCGGGGGATCGACCAGGCGGCGACCAGCGCCGCGATGATCAGCAGCCGGACCCAGGTGGAGATCCGCTGCATCAGCATCGCCATCAACAGCCCGAGCCCGATGCTGAGCAGCACGCAGACGACGACGAAGAGCGCGGAACGGGCGGCCACCACCCAGAAGTGGGAGTCACCCAGGATGCGCGTGTACTGCTCGAGGCCCACCCAGGCCGCCGGCAGGTTCCCCCAGAGGTTGTTCCTGCGCATGTCCTGGAAGGAGAGGATGATCATGTGGATCATCGGCCAGCCGAGGACCGCGCCGAGCCCGACGACGGCGGGGGCGATCAGGGCGTACGGCAGGGGGGTGCGCCGGGGGCGGCGGCCTGCCTTCCGGGGCTCCCGCGGCCGGTCTGCAGATGACCTGGCGGCGTCCGTCTTGGGCGCGGCTGCCTGCGCCTCGGCGGTGGTCATGAGGGTTCTCCTCGCTGGGTGGGAGGGGCCGGCACGGAGCCCGGAGCCTGGGCGCCGGTCGGCCCCTCCCGCGGTGCGTGGCAGGTTGCGTGTGCGCGGTGTTGGCCGTCGCTCGCCTCCGGGCGCGCGCGGGTGCGCGCGCCCTTCGGCTCACTCGGCGTACGGGACGATCAGCCGTTGTTGATGATGGCGTCGACCTCGGCGTCCGCGGCCTTGGCCGCTTCCTTGGCCGACTTCTTGCCGGTCGCCACATCGACGAGCATCTGCTGGAGGATCTGCTTCTTCTCGATGGACGCCCAGCCGGGTGCGATCGGAGTGAACCAGGCGCCCTCGACGGCGTTGGCGGACGCGGCCGTCTCCGGCTTGCTCTTCAACGTCTCGAGCTGCTTGGTGTTGTTCGGCAGGGTGTTCTTGCCGACGAGCACGTCCTGGGACTTCTCGCTGGTGAACATCTTGATCCAGTCGGCAGCGAGGTCCTGGTTCTCGGAGCGCTGCGTGATGGCCAGGTCGGAGCCTCCGATGAAGGACGGCAGCGTCTTGCCCTGAGGACCGGGGAAGGCGAAGGTCTTGATCTTGCCTTCGAGCTTGGGGTCGCCGGCCTTCTTGTCGAAGACGACGCCGGCCTCCCAGCCGTTGCCGTACATCACCGCGGACTTCTTCTGGGCCATCACCGCGGACTGGTCGGCCTCGTCCTTGGTCTTGTCACCGCCGTAGTACTTCTCGACGAGGTTCGCCCAGTGCTCGATGCCCTTGACGGACTCGGGCGAGGAGAGGTTCGCCTTCCACTTGCCGCCGTCCTCGGTGGCGATGGATCCGCCGTACGCCGTGACGTAGGACATCGCCGCGTACCAGTAGCGGCCCGGCATGAAGAAGGACGAGAAGCTCTTGTCGGAGCCGTACTTCTGCTCGAGCTTGTCGAGGGCCGCGGTGAGCTCGTCCTCGGTCGTCGGGGCCGCCTTCACGCCGGCCGCCTTGAACATGTCCTCGTTGTAGATGCCGACGCGCGCACCCGCGTAGTACGGGACGCAGTACATCTTGCCCTCACTGGAGCAGGTGTCGACCAGACCCTTGATCCAGCTGTCGGAGTTGTCGTATTGCTTCGGGTCGATCTCGGCGAGCGCGCCGTTGAGGATGTACTGCATGGTCTCGGTGTTGCCGAGCTCCACGACATCGGGGGCGCCCTTGCCGCTGAGTGCGGCGTCCAGCTTCTGGACCTTGTTCGGCCACTGCTGGTAGTCGACCTTGACGTTGACCTTCGGGTACTTCTTCTTGAACTCGGCGTTGACCTCCTTGACCAGCTCGGGCCACGCCGTCTGAGCGTCGACCATGAGCCAGACCTTCAGGTCGCCGGTACGCTCCTTGGGGTCCTTGTTCGCATTGCCCCCACCGCCGGAACCGCATGCCGCGACGCCTGCGACCATAGCCGCGACGCCGACCGCCGCAATCAGCTTGCGCTTCACGTCACCCTCCTTAAAGGGATGCCAGAAACCCCCACCCCGGAGTCCGCTGAGTCACAGGGGACTCGTTCACGGGCGCGCACCGTCTGTGGCTCTGGGACGTGGTCATCTAGTGGTTTAGACCAGTGACCCGCAGCTTGGCCTAGACCTATATAGGTGTCAAGGGTGTATAAGAATCGCTGTCGAGTCCGTTATCGGACCGACACCTGGGTGGGAGGCGCGCACTGAGCGAGGCCGGACCGTGCCACGATGTGAGCTGCTACAGACGGAGGAGCCGGTGACGGCAGCACGACAGCAGTCGGGAAGGCTGGCCATGGAGACCGACGAGGACGCCGCGGAGAACGGCAACGGCGCTCTGGGGGCGCGGACCGCACGCGTGCCCAAGTACTACCGGCTCAAGAGACACTTGCTGGAAATGACCGAGACCATGCCACCGGGGACTCCGGTCCCGCCGGAGCGCACCCTCGCCGCCGAGTTCGACACATCCCGTACGACCGTGCGCCAGGCCCTTCAGGAGCTGGTGGTCGAGGGTCGGCTGGAGCGGATCCAGGGCAAGGGCACGTTCGTGGCGAAGCCCAAGGTCTCCCAAGCGCTGCAACTCACCTCGTACACCGAGGACATGCTGGCGCAGGGCCTCGAACCGACCTCCCAGCTCCTGGACATCGGCTACATCACGGCCGACGACCG
This sequence comes from Streptomyces sp. KR80, assembly GCF_052245555.1. Taxonomy (NCBI): domain Bacteria; kingdom Bacillati; phylum Actinomycetota; class Actinomycetes; order Kitasatosporales; family Streptomycetaceae; genus Streptomyces; species Streptomyces sp. KR80. The sequence continues at coordinate 197,440 of NZ_JBQQCD010000010.1, read as the reverse complement.
GCTGGCGGGTCTGCTCGACATCGCGACCGGCGGGCGGGTGCTGCGCATCGAGCGGCTGCGGCTGGCGAGCGGTGAGCCGATGGCGATCGAGACAACACATTTGTCGGCAAAGCGCTTTCCCGCCCTTCGCCGCAGCCTGGTCAAGTACACCTCCCTCTACACAGCCCTCGCCGAGGTTTACGACGTCCACCTGGCAGAAGCCGAGGAGACCATCGAGACCTCCCTGGCCACACCGCGCGAGGCCGGGCTGCTGGGCACCGACGTCGGGCTGCCGATGCTGATGCTGTCCCGGCACTCGCTCGACGCGGACGGCAATCCGGTGGAATGGGTGCGCTCCGTCTACCGCGGAGATCGCTACAAGTTCGTCGCACGGCTCCAGCGACCCCAGGAGTGACCGTCCCCGCGGGCCTGATCCCCCCTGGCTGACCTGGGGGTTTCACAACCGTGTCCGTACCGGTATGCGGACGGGTAGTGACGACTGGCGAAGCGTTGACCTAGATTTCCAGCGCGTTATGCACGGATCAGCGCCAGGGACGGGAGACTTCGCCATGTCAGAGCCAGCGCCAGCCAGAGACGCCCAGCGCAGCCTCTCCCCGAAAACGGTCGCGATCTGGGCCCTCGTCGCCCTGATCGGCGCGGCCGGCTGGAGCGTACTGGCCCTCTCCCGGGGCGAGGAGGTGTCGGCCGCCTGGATGGTCGCCGCCGCCCTCGGCTCGTACGCCATCGCGTACCGGTTCTACGCGCGCTTCATCGCGCACCGCGTCCTCAAGGTCGACAAGACCCGAGCCACGCCCGCTGAACGGCTCAACAACGGCGTCGACTTCCATCCGACGGACCGACGGGTGCTGTTCGGGCATCACTTCGCGGCGGTCGCGGGGGCGGGTCCCCTGGTCGGTCCGGTCCTCGCCGCGCAGATGGGGTATCTGCCCGGCACCATCTGGATCATCGTGGGGGTGATCTTCGCCGGTGCCGTGCAGGACATGGTGACGCTGTTCTTCTCCATGCGCCGCAACGGCCGTTCGCTCGGTCAGATGGCCCGCGACGAGATCGGGCCGTTCGGGGGTGCCGCCGCCCTGATCGCGGTCTTCGCGATCATGATCATCCTGCTGGCCGTGCTGGCGCTGGTCATCGTCAACGCGCTGGCGCATTCGCCGTGGGGTGTCTTCTCCATCGGCATGACCATCCCGATCGCCTTCTTCATGGGCTTCTATCTGCGCGTATTGCGGCCCGGCCGGGTCACCGAGGTCTCCGCCATCGGCGTGGCGCTGCTCCTGCTCGCCATCGTCGCGGGCGGCTGGGTCGCCGAGTCCTCGCTCGCCGACACCTTCACGTTGGAGCCGGGCACCCTGGTCATCTGGATGGCCGCGTACGGTTTCCTGGCCTCCGTCCTCCCGGTCTGGATGCTGCTGGCGCCGCGCGACTATCTGTCCACCTTCATGAAGGTGGGGACGATTGCCCTGCTGGCCCTGGGCGTGCTCCTCGCCGCGCCGACGCTGAAGATGGACGCGGTGACCGAGTTCGCCACGCGCGGTGACGGACCGGTCTTCGCCGGGTCCCTCTTTCCGTTCGTCTTCATCACCATCGCCTGTGGCGCCCTCTCCGGCTTCCACTCCCTGGTCTCCTCGGGCACCACCCCGAAGATGATCCAGAAGGAGACGCAGATCCGGATGGTCGGTTACGGCGCCATGCTGACCGAGTCGTTCGTCGCCGTCATGGCGATGATCACGGCTTGCATCATCGACCCCGGCCTGTTCTTCGCGGTCAACTCCCCCGCGGGCGTGATCGGTGGCACGGTCGAGTCGGCCTCACAGGCGGTCGCGAACCTCGGATTCACCATCTCCCCCGAGGAGTTGGCGGCAGCGGCGAAGTCGGTCGAGGAGCAGAGTCTGCTCTCCAGGACCGGCGGTGCGCCGACCTTCGCGCTCGGCATGTCGGAGATCTTCTCCGCGGTGGTCGGCGGCGCTTCGCTCAAGGCGTTCTGGTACCACTTCGCGATCATGTTCGAGGCGCTGTTCATTCTCACCACGCTGGACGCGGGCACCCGGGTCGGGCGCTTCATGCTCCAGGACATGCTCGGCAACGTCTACAAGCCGTTCCGCCAGGTCAGCTGGAAGCCGGGAGTATGGTTCGCCAGCGCCGTCGTGGTCGGCGGCTGGGGCTACTTCCTGTGGGTCGGTGTGCACGACCCGCTGGGCGGCATCAACCAGCTCTTCCCGCTCTTCGGCATCGCCAACCAGCTGCTGGCCGCGGTCGCACTGGCGGTCTGCACGACACTGCTCGTGAAGTCCGGGCGGATCAAGTGGGCCTGGGTCACGGCGGTTCCGCTGGCCTGGGACGCCGCGGTCACGCTCACCGCCAGCTGGCAGAAGATCTTCTCCGACGACCCCCGGGTCGGCTTCTTCCAGCAGCGGTCCATCTTCGAAGAGGGCATCGAGGCGGGAAAGGTGCTGCCCCCTGCCAAGAGCATGGACGACATGCACACCGTCGTCACCAACGCCACCGTGGACGGGGTGCTCGCCGCGCTCTTCGCGATCCTTATCGTCGTGGTGATCGCCGACGCCGGCCGGGTCTGCTACCGGGCGATCCGCAACCCGCAGAGCGTCACGCTCCACGAAGCCCCGTACGAGGAGTCGAAGATCGTGGCCCCCGCCGGGCTCTTCCCGACCAAGGAGGAGAAGGCGGAGCTGGTGGGCGCGGGAGTCGGCGCGGGAACCGGTGCCGTGGCCGGCGAAGGGGACGCGGGCCGGGAGCGGGAGCCCCAGCCGTGAGGACCCTGCAGGGCGTCCGGAAGATCGCCGGCCGCATCCGCTGGTTCTGGCGCGAGGCGTCCGGCGAGGCGACGTACGGCCGGTACGTCGCCCACGCCCGGGCCCACGACCCCGAGGCAGAGGTGCTGAGCCGGCGCGACTTCGAGCGACAGCGCACCGACGCCCGGGAGGCCGATCCGCGCGAGGGCTTCCGCTGCTGCTGAACGCGCTCGGCGACGCCGCGTCCGTGCGGCATACGGGCCGCCGCCCCGAGTCCTTGGGCGGCGGCCCGATGGTTTCGTGGAGCGGGCACCGGCGCGTGACCCAACGCCCCCGGCGCCCCAGCGCATTTGACCTACGACACAAGATATAGGGGTGGGCACGGCACGCAGCACAAGATGTATGCTCGTGCTCGCTGTCGTCGCAGGGGAATCCGGTGCGAATCCGGAACTGTCCCGCAACGGTGTAGTCATGCGCGTATGCGCATTCCCAAGTCCGAGGACCTGCCGACGGTGTGCCCGGCTCGACCGAGCCGGGTGACGAGTCGTCCGGGCCTCGCGGGTTGGGCCGGTGGACGCTGCGCGGTGTGCCGCTCGCCCTGCCCGGGTGATCCACGCCCGTATGCGCCCGTCGCGCACCCCCCTCGTGCGGCCCCCAGCCGATCGAGGGAGAGCACCACGTGACCATCGCGCCCGCAGACCCTGCGTCACGCGAGTCCGTCGCCCAGCCCGCCGCAGTCACTGAGCCCGCCGTGGTCACCGAGAACCCAGCCACCACCGACGGACCCGGCGCCGCCTTGCTGCGCACCCTGACCGAACTCACCGCCGACCTGCCCCATGCCGAGCCGGGCCGGGTCGCCGCCGCGGCCCTCCGCGGCCGCCACGCTGGTTCCGACGAGGCCGGGTTGCGGGAGCTGGCAACCGAGGCGGCGGCCGGTCTGATCTCCGAGGACCCCGAGTACTCGCGGCTCGCGGCGCGCCTGCTCACCCGTACCATCGCGGACGAGGCCGCAGGTCAGGGCGGAGTCTCCTGCTCCGCCTCGGTCGAGGTCGGCCACCGCGAAGGCCTGATCGCCGATGGCACCGCGCAGTTCGTCCGCACCCACGCCACTCGGCTCGACACCCTCGTCGAGATCGCGCTCGCCGACGGGGCCGACGACCGCTTCGGCTACTTCGGGCTGCGCACGCTCCACAGCCGCTATCTGCTGCGCCACCCCACCACCCGTCACGTCATCGAGACGCCACAGCACTTCATGCTGCGCGTGGCCTGCGGGCTCGCGGAGGACCACAGTGACCGTGCGGTCGACGAGGTGGCCGCGCTCTACCGGCTGATGAGCCGCCTCGACTACCTGCCCAGCTCCCCCACCCTCTTCAACTCCGGTACCCGGCACCCGCAGATGTCCTCCTGCTATCTGCTGGACTCCCCCCTGGACGAGCTCGACTCGATCTACGACCGCTACCACCAGGTCGCTCGGCTGTCGAAGCACGCGGGCGGCATCGGCCTGCCGTACAGCCGCGTCCGGGCCCGCGGTTCGCTCATCCGCGGCACGAACGGGCACTCCAACGGCATCGTGCCGTTCCTGCGCACCCTCGACGCCTCGGTCGCCGCGGTCAACCAGGGCGGCCGGCGCAAGGGCGCGGCCTGCGTCTATCTGGAGACCTGGCACGCGGATGTGGAGGAGTTCCTGGAGCTGCGCGACAACACCGGTGAGGATGCGCGCCGCACCCACAACCTGAACCTCGCGCACTGGATCCCCGACGAGTTCATGCGCCGCGTCGACGCGGACGCCGAATGGTCCCTGTTCTCTCCGGCGGACGTCCCGCACCTCGTCGACCTATGGGGCGAGGAGTTCGATGCCGCCTACCGAGCGGCGGAGGCCGCGGGCCTGGCGCGGAAGCGGCTCCCGGCCCGCCAGCTCTACGCACGCATGATGCGCACCCTCGCCCAGACCGGCAACGGCTGGATGACGTTCAAGGACGCGGCGAACCGCACCGCCAACCAGACCGCCGAGCCCGGCAAGGTCATCCACTCCTCCAATCTCTGCACCGAGATCCTCGAGGTCACCAACGACGGCGAGACCGCCGTGTGCAACCTCGGCTCCGTCAACCTCGCCGCCCACGTGCGTAAGGACGTCCGCGACGGGGCGGACGCGATGGACTGGGAGCGGCTGGACGTCACGGTCCGTACGGCCGTGACCTTCCTCGACCGGGTCGTGGACATCAACTTCTACCCCACCGAGCAGGCCGCGGCGTCGAATGAGCGCTGGCGGCCGGTGGGGCTCGGCGTGATGGGCCTCCAGGACGTCTTCTTCCAGCTGAAGCTGCCCTTCGACTCCCCCGAGGCGGCAGAGCTCTCCACGCGGATCGCCGAGCGCATCATGCTGGCGGCGTACGAAGCCTCCTGCGACCTCGCCGAGCGGCACGGCCCGCACCCGGCCTGGTCCTCGACCCGGGCCTCGCGCGGCGTGCTGCACCCGGACCACTTCGACGGCGCCGCCGCCGAGTCGTACTGGCCGGAGCGGTGGGACGCGCTGCGCGCCCGTATCGCCGCCACCGGCATGCGCAACTCGCTGCTGCTGGCCATCGCGCCGACGGCGACGATCGCCTCGATCGCGGGCGTGTACGAGTGCATCGAGCCGCAGGTCTCCAACCTCTTCAAGCGCGAGACGCTGTCCGGCGAGTTCCTCCAAGTCAACTCCTATCTGGTGGAGGAGCTGAAGCGGCTCGGCGGCTGGGATGCGCAGACTCGGGAAGCCCTGCGGGAGTCCAATGGCTCGGTCCAGGAGCTGACCTGGATCCCCGAGGACGTACGGCGGCTGTACCGGACGGCCTGGGAGATCCCGCAGCGGACACTGATCGACATGGCGGCGGCCCGTACGCCGTACCTCGACCAGAGCCAGTCGCTGAATCTCTTCATGGCCGCGCCGACCATCGGCAAGCTCAGCTCGATGTACGCCTATGCCTGGAAGAAGGGCCTGAAGACGACGTACTACCTGCGTTCCCGCCCGGCGACGAGGATCGCCCGAGCCGCGGGCGCTCCCACGATTCGCCCCCTGCCTGCGGCGGGGGGACCCCCAGTACAGCAGGTGAGCGAAGCTGCGGACGCCGTCGCCTGCTCCCTTGAGAACCCCGAGTCCTGCGAGGCATGCCAGTAATGAGCGCCCACCCTCCCCTGGCCTTCGGCATGGGGGACCCCGCCGACCACCGCCCCTCAACGACGGCGCTCCGCGCCGACAACTCTGGCTTCAAAAACCTTCTCGACCCGGGATTCGAGCTGACCCTGCGTCCGATGCGCTATCCGGACTTCTACGAGCGCTACCGCGACGCGATCAAGAACACCTGGTCCGTGGAGGAGGTCGACCTCCACTCGGACGTGGCCGACCTCGCCAAGCTCTCCCCGGGCGAGCAGCATCTGATCGGCCGCCTGGTCGCCTTCTTCGCGACCGGTGACTCGATCGTGGCCAACAATCTGGTGCTCACCCTGTACAAGCACATCAACTCCCCCGAGGCCCGGCTCTATCTCTCCCGGCAGCTCTTCGAGGAGGCCGTCCACGTCCAGTTCTACTTGACGCTGCTGGACACCTACCTCCCCGACCCGGACGACCGCGCGGCCGCCTTCGCCGCGGTCGAGAACATCCCCTCGATCAGGGAGAAGGCCCAGTTCTGCTTCCGGTGGATGGACTCGGTGGAGGAGATCGACCGGCTGCGCACCAAGCAGGACCGCCGACGCTTCCTGCTCAACCTGATCTGCTTCGCGGCGTGCATCGAGGGCCTGTTCTTCTACGGCGCCTTCGCCTACGTCTACTGGTTCCGCTCGCGCGGTCTGCTGCACGGCCTGGCGACCGGCACGAACTGGGTCTTCCGGGATGAGTCCATGCACATGGACTTCGCCTTCTCCGTCGTGGACACCGTCCGCGAAGAGGAGCCGGACCTCTTCGATGAGGACCTGGGAAAGGAGGTCACGGCGATGCTGGAGGAGGCGGTCGAGGCCGAGTTGCAGTTCGCCCGCGATCTGTGCGGCGACGGTCTGCGGGGCATGAACACCGAATCGATGCGGGAGTACCTGCAGTGCGTCGCCGACCAGAGGCTGCACCGCCTGGGGTTGCCGACCCGCTACGGCTCGGAGAACCCCTTCTCCTTCATGGAGTTGCAGAACGTCCAGGAACTGACCAACTTCTTCGAGCGCCGGGCGTCCGCCTATCAGGTCGCGGTCGAGGGCTCGGTCGGCTTCGACGACGACTTCTGATCCGGCTTCACCGCACGCCGCACGGAGGCGGCCCGTACCTGCCCGGGGGGAGGTGCGGGCCGCTTCGCCTCCGCCCCCGTCATCCCACGAATCGCCCACCAACGCCTGAATGCCGGACAACGTATCGGAGAATTTGTTAATTATGGGATGATACGTCACCTTCCACGCCCCGGAGCCGCTTATGCGCACCGACATCATCGCCGCACAGGAATCGCCCGGCGCGGGCCGTTCCGGGTCGCTTCCGCTGAGACCGGATCAGGTGGAAGAGCGAAGCCTCACGTTCGGCGGCTTCAGGTACACCTGTCGGATCGTCCATCAGAGCGTTCCTGAGACCGTTCCGCTGCTCCTGCTCGGCGGCTCGTCCCAGAACAGGTACGCCTGGGTGCGGCACGAGAAGTGGCTGGCGCCGCTCTGCTCGCTGATCACCGTGGACCTCCCCGGATACGGCGAGTCGGATTTCCTGCCCGAGCGGTACGGCATCGATTTCCTCGCCGCCACGGTCCGCCACATGCTGACGGAGATCAGGGTGCCGGAGGTCAATCTCCTCGGCGCCTGCTTCGGGGGAGCCATCGCGCTTCGCTTCGCACAGCACTATCCGCAGTACGTCAAACGGCTCGCTCTGGGCGGCGTGACGATGACGATCCCGGACGACTACGCCGAGTCCGTGCCGCGCTGGCTGCGCATGCTCGAGCGCGGCGAGATGGCGCAGAGCGCCGAGGCGCTGGTCGCCAAGTTCATGGCTCCGCCGGGCGCGGGCCACGTCCGAAAGCAGGCAGCCGTCGCACGCCTGCTCTACCGGCAGTTCATGAGCCAGACCCCGGAAGAGCTCAGGATGATGGCGGAGCACAACACCCGGCTGCTGCGGCACGAGTGGTACCGGGCCGAGCCCGTTCCCGCCGTCCCGACGCTGGTGTTCACCGGGGAGCACGACGTCCTGACGACTCCGGAGATGGGGCGCGAGGTCGCGGCGTCACTGCCCGCGGCGCAGTTCCTGACCATCAAGGAGTCGGACCACCTGGTCCATGTCGAGCGGATGGCGGAGTTCGCGGACATGATGGGGAGGTTCTGCACCGGCCGTCCCACCGACGACCTGCCGTACTGCACCCCTGCCGAGTTCCTGGGCACCGCGCCTGCCACGGTCCCCGGCTGCCGCTGACGTACGGCGGCTGACAGAACGACGGATGGCCGGGCCCGAAGGGGTCCGGCCATCCGTCTGGCGGTTTCAGCTCACCGCGCCGGCAAGGAGTCAGCCCGCCGAACGGCCGAACGCAATGACGGAGCAGCTCATGACGCCTTCTTCCGCGTTGCCCTGCCCGTGCTGGATGTTCGGCATGATGGCCCCGCCGAGGCCCCGGGCGACGATCTCGCTCTGGTAGTCGCCTTCCTCTCCCCCGTTGTTTCCATGGCCATTACCGCAGTCCGCCGTCTGCCGGATCTTGACGTGCTCACCGGCCTTCACGGTGTACTGACCCTGCCCCTGATACGTGCAGCGGATCCCCGCGGCGTTCTTCGAGCAGGGCCCCGAGATAGCGCCGTGCGCCTCGGCCGCACCGGTGCTCACCACGGTGAAACTCACCAGGATTCCCGCCGCTGCCGCGATCTTCTTCGGATTGAGCATATTCCTGTCCCTCTGGATCGATACCAGGTGTTGCACCGCCCTGGCCGATTGCCGGGCGGGAGGGCAGAGGCATCAGGTCCCGATGCTCATGACCCTGCCCCTACGTCCCCTCCGACCGGGCGGCGCGGGAGAGTCCCCCCGCACGAGCCCGGCAGGATGTAGCAGGAAATGGCCCCGGGCCCGGCCGTATGGACCCGGGCCCGGGGCGCATTCTCGGTCACGCCTGATCTGTGATCAGAGCGCCTTCGCGTGGCAGGCCTGGGTCGAACCCTGCTTCGAGGTCGTGTTGCCGGTGTCGCCCTCGTTGCCGATGAGGCCGCCTAGAATGGCGTTCAGCACACCGATGTTGCCGAGGATGGTGACGTTCGTGTCGTGAGACTTGCACTTCACCTTCTGCTCGACGCCGATGTCCGTCCCGATGCCCGCCGCCGCCGGCGCGGGCGCCGACATCGGCGCCGGCGCCGGCGCCGGCCCCATGCTCGGCGCCACGCTCGGCCCCCCGCCCATGGTGGCCACGGCCGTCCCCGAGCCGAACAAGCCAACACTGCCGACCATGGCGGTCACCACGGCGGCCTTCTGAAGCTTGCGCATCACATCTCCCACTTACGTGTGGTCAACACGGCCCGCGATGGACCGCGCCCTGACAGTCACAAAATAAGTGGCCTACGCGGCTATTACCCGAGGACGCGCCGATATGTCCATTTTTGATACGCCGATCAGAGAGGTCTACCGCCGGCCGGAGAGGGTCCCGGGCCCGACCGCCTGGGTTCGGGCACCGGGACCCACACCCTGTCACATCCTTACGAGGAGAGGGCCTTCGCCCAGCAGGCCTGGGTCGAACCCTGCTTGTTGGTCGTGTTACCCGTGTCGCCCTCGTTGCCGAACAGGCCGCTGATGTTGCCGTTCAGGACGCCGATGTTGCTGATGATGCCGGTGTTCGTGTCATGGCCTTGGCAGCTCACGGTCTGCTTGACATCGAACTCCGGCCCGTTGTTGACGTCGTCAGCCGCGGCGGGTCCTGCACCGACGAAGCCGGCGCTGCCAACCATCGCGGCCACGACGGCAACCTTCTGAAGCTTGCGCATCACATCTCCCACTTCCGGTAGGTCAACACGGCCCGTCATGGACCGCACCTTGACAGTCAGGAAGATTAGATAATTTTGCGGCTTTTGTCCGTAGACGCGCCGAATTATCTGCTTTCCCGTCAACCCTCCTTCGGGGCCCGTTCGGCTGACGGCGTGGGCGCGAGCAGCGCCAACTTCGTACGGGAAAGCGAATGGCCGGGCCCGAACGGCGGGCCCGGCCATCAACCGGAAGTAGGAGCATGCCCCCGGGGTGGGGCGGATGACTCACCCCGGGGGGACCCCGAGTCACCTCATGGCGGTCAGCCGAGCGCCGAGGCGGTGCAGGTCTGGACCGAGCCCTCGCTCTGGTCCGTGTTGCCCACGCCACCCTCGTTGCCGATCGCGCCGGAGAGAATCGCGCCGTTCAGGGCGCTGATGTCGAGGACGCTGACGTTCGTGTCGTGTGAACGGCACGACACAGACTGCTTGATGTCGACGCCCGGCTTACCGTCAGCCGCGGCGGTTCCCGCACCGATGAAGCCGGCGGTGCCGGCCATGGCAGCCACGATGGCTACCTTCTGAAGCTTCCGCATCACATCTCCACTGTTCCGTGAGTTCGACACGGCGCGTAACAGTCCGTGTCCGTACAGTCATGAAGATTATCTGACTAATATGACCTTCGCCTGCCAAGATCCGCATTTACACACATTTGGTGGATCGTCATGGTCGTGGGCGGCAGCTGACAGAACGCCAGAAGACCCCTGAAGAAGCCCACTTCGCAGCTCTTCACCCGGCCGCCCACGTGGGGGTGACGGGAAGTCAACCGCCTTCACCCCGAAGACGGGGCACCCGTACAAAACTGAACGCGTGTGCGTCCCGGCCGGGCCGCGAATGTGGATCCGACCGTTGACCCGACAACCGCTGAGGCTCGCGTCAGCGCGAGACGAAAAGGCGCTGTAGGCGAAACCCGCCCCCGCTCCGCCACCTGACGCCTCTAAGGCTGCCGCTGAACACGAATGGCCGGGCCCGACGGGCGGGCCCGGCCATCAACCGGAAGTAGGAACAGACTCCCGGGTGGGAGGTGAACTCCGACCCGGGGCCGATACCCAGTCAGCTCATAGAGGGTCAGAGCGCCTGGGCGGTGCAGGTCTGGACCGAGCCCTCGCTCTGGTCCGTGTTGCCCGCGCCACCCTCGTTGCCGATCAGGCCGCTGGCGAGCAGGGCGTTCGCGAGGCTGATGTCGAGGACAGAGACATTGGTGTCATGCGACCGGCAGGACACGGCCTGCCTGACCTTGACGCCGTGACCGTGCGGACCGTCAGCCACGGCGGTCCCTGCACCGATGAAGCCGACGCTGCCGGCCGTGGCGGCCACCAGGGCTGCCTTCGTAAGCTTGCGCATTGCATCTCCACTGTTCCGTGAGTTCGACACGGCGCGTGACAGTCCGTGTCCGTACAGTGATGGAGATTATATGACTAACGCACACCTCGCCCACCAAGAACGACATATGCAGTCATTTGGTCGAGCCCGCTGATGGCCGGATACTGACGGAACGCCAGAAGGCCTCCGAAGGTGCACCCTTCGGAGGCCTTTGCCTGAGCGTCGACGCGGGGCATGACGGGCAGTCAGTCACGATCACACCGAAGACGGATGCCCCGGATGAGCTGAACACGTGTGCGTCACCTCGACCGGACCGAGAACGCCGACCGGGACAACGAACCTCGACGGCTGAGTCATGGTCACACCTCAGCAGGGACGGAAGACGTTGTACGTGACAGCCGACTCGGCTTGCACCACCTGGCACCCGCAAGGCTGCCGCTGCACACGAGCGGCCGGGCCCGACAGTCGGACCCGGCCATCAACCGGAAACGAGAACAGGCCCCGGGCCAGGAGATGAACTCCGACCCGGGACCGATCCCCCCAGTCACCTCATCAGATCAGTCCCCCACCGAGGCAGCACACGTCACAGCGATGTTGCCCTGGGACGTGTTGCCCACGCCACCCTCGTTGCCGATCAGGCCATTGAGAAGGAGGCCATTCGCGATGGAGATGTTGAGGATGGAGACAGCGGTGGAATGCGTCTTGCAGTTCACGTCCTGGTGGATGTGCCCGTGGTGATGTCCATGGTGCCCATGGTGGTGACCCCAGCCGTCGGCCACAGCGGTCCCCGCACCGATGAGGCCGAGGCTGCTGGATATCGCGGCAACAACGGCGGCCCTCTGAAGCTTGCGCATAACCATCTCCTACTTCCGTGACTCGACACGGTGTGTAGCAGCCCGTGTCCGTACAGTAATGGAGATTATATGACTAATTACTGATTCGCCCATTAAGAAACACGTATGGGCGAATTCGAGGGCGCCGATGAACCGCGGGAACGCTGATAGAACGCCGGGAGGCCCCCGAAGGTGCACCCTTCGGGGGCCTCTCCCCGTACGCCGTACGGGGAGACTGTCAGCTGCTGCCCCTGTTGTCGAACAGGGGGGTGTTGATCTGCTGGCAGCTGAAGCCCTTCTTGGTCTCGGAGGGGCTGAGGATGCCGATCGGGACGTTGACCTCGGCGACCGAGTGCAGGTCACACTCCTGGTCCGGACGGAGGATGTTGTACCGGGAACCCGGCTTGTCCTCCTTCGGCTGCGCCTGCGGGCCGTAGGGGTGCTGGTGCGGCTGCTGTGGCTGCTGCGGGCCGCCCTGGCTGGCCCCCTGCTGCGGGTTGTAGTTCTGGTGCGGCGCGTAGCTCTCGCTGTAACCCTGCTGGTGCTGGGGCTGCTGGGAGCCGCCCTGGATCAACGGATTCTGCGGGGGCGCGGGCTGCTGCTGCGGGATCGGCTGCTGCTGCGGCTGGTTGTTCCACTGCGGCGCGCCAAAGTTGTGCTGCTGGGGGGCGCCCCACTGCTGGTGCGGGGCGTAGCCCTGCCCGTACACCGGCTGCTGCGGGTAGCCCTGGTTGTACCCCTGCTGGGGGGCGCCCCACTGCTGGTGCGGGGCGTAGCCCTGGCCGTACACGGGCTGCTGGTGCGGGGCATAGCCCTGACCGTACCCCTGCTGGGGCATGGGCTGGGGCTGGCCCGGGTACCCCTGCTGACCGTTGAAGCCGCCGTTGGGTTGGGTGTCCGCAGCGGCGGTACCGGCGCCCACGGTTGCGAGACTGCCGACCGTCGCAGCGACGACCGCGACCTGATGAAGCTTGCGCATTGAACCCTTGCCCTTCGTGCGTCTGCACCGTCTTGATCACTCTTTGTGAGTGCGAAGACACTAGCAGTAGTGGGAAAGGCGGCGTTTTATGCCAGGAGCCGTGTCGTATCACTCGAGCGAGCGGTGATCTTGGGCCAGAAGGCACTGTCCACGGTGCAGTGCAGGGACATTGCCGAATCAACGGCCCTCAGTCCGCCCCGCGGAGGTCACCGGTGGACATCTACGGATTTCACGCCAATTACGCACTGACGTGGCGCGTGATTGACGCGGAAACTTGAGACGTGCCCATGACAACGCAGCCCGAGTTGGCCGGCCCTCGAGGGGGCGGCCGTGACTCAGTCGTTGGAGACCGTCTCGTAGCGCGGGGTGCCCTCGGCCATCTGACGAAGGGCGTCTTTGCGCTCGCGCTTCGACAGCCGGTCGATGTAGAGGTAGCCGTTGAGATGGTCGGTCTCGTGCTGCAGGCAGCGCGCGAAGTAGCCCGTGCCCTCGACCACGATCGGATTGCCCTGCAGATCCTGGCCGCGGCAGATCGCGTAGTCGGGCCGGGCCAGCGGGACGTACGCGGTGGGGACGGACAGGCAGCCCTCGTTGGAGTCGTCCAGCACCCGGAGCTCGGCGGGCAGCTCGTCGATCACCGGATTGCAGATCGCGCCGACGTGCCGCACGCCGTTGTCGTCAGGGCAGTCGTACACGAAGACCCGCAGATCGATACCGATCTGATTGGCGGCGAGGCCCACGCCCTCGGCGGCCCGCTGGCTGGCGAACATGTCGTCGACGAGCTGGACGAGCGTCTCGTCGAACTCGGTCACGTCCTTGCAGCGCCGGTGCAGCACCGGGTTGCCGACGACGGTGATCGGGCGGACGGTGCCACGCTCGCGGTGCGTCTGCTCCCGCGCCTCGGCGTCCACTGTGTCGTCCAGGAACTCCGGAGCTCCCGGCGACTTCGCCACGTCCTCCGCCACCTGCTGCCCGCTCTCCTGCTGCGCCATCTGAGCCGTACGCCTTCCTCGAACCGTCATGCGATGCCCCGCCATGTCATCGACAGGGGGCCTGGTACAGAGTACGGGCAGCGGCGCGGACGCCGGGCGCGGTCAGCAGACCTCTTCCAGGTCCCGCCACGCGCGCGTGTCCGGGCTGTCGGCGACCCAGCTGTCGAGCAGACCCCGTACGAGCCCGGAGGGCGCCGCGATGCCGCACTCCCGCTCCGGAACCCACAGGTCCCCCGGGGTCCGGTGCCCGAGCGGGCCGGGGTGCCCCGGCTCGCTGTGGTCGTGCGGGTCGAGGTGCTCGCCCTCGCCTTCGCCGCTGGGCATCCGGCTCTCCGAGCACGTACGGCACAGCAGCCGCACCGACGACGACCAGTCCTCGGCGGCGAAGCCCGCGTCGCCCGCGAGCCGCTCGAGCGCATCCCGGTCGGCCTCCGTGGTGGCTTCCAGCAACACCACCCAGGTCGGCACCGGGGACGGCGCCCACAGCTCGATCTCGTCGAAGACGGGATACGAGGGGCCGGCCGCGGTGATCCGCTCGCCGTGCGGGACACCGTCGTGCAGCACGACCTCGCCCCAGCGCCGGCCGGAGGACGGCAGCGGGATGCTCAGCACCTCGGTGCGGGCCGGGTCCAGCCTGCGGCCCCAGACCACTTCCGCCTCGCCCTCCGGGGAGAGTCGCACGGCAGCGCTGCCCAGTTCCATGCCGACCGGCTCGTCGGACGGGGCACCCTCACCGGGCACCTTCAGGCCGTACGCCTGCCACGCCTGGCGAGCGAGCGGCCAGTCCTGGAGGGCGGTCGCGGCGATCCCCACGTTCCACCAGTCCGGGGCGCCCGCCCCCCGGTCGAGGAGCGCCACGGCGCGCAGCCCCGCGGCGCGCGCCTGCTCCCAGTCGTGCCGGAACTTGTGCAGCAGGGCGAGGTTGAACCAGGACTCCGAGAGCCAGGGCTCGAGGTCGGCGGCGCGGGTGAGCAGCGCTCCCGCGTCCTCGTACCGACCGTCTCCGATCAGCGTGAAAGCGCGGTCGGTCGCCTGCCGCCACGAGGCGGAGGGCCGATGCCGTACCTTGCCGAAGATCCTCACGATTCCCGCCTGCCCGTTGCGCTCCGTGTCCCTTGCCCTGTGGTGCCCTATGTGCCCTGTGGGTCAGCCGATGACGGCTGGGACGTGCCCCTCCCGCACGACGTCCCCCGTACCGTCCCCCTTGAGGACAACCTGCCACACATCGACCGCCATCTCAGCCCGGATACGCCGCCTCACCACTGCTCCTTGCCGCCCGGGCGACGCCCGAACCCCCTCTCCCTCCGCATCCAACCATGCCCATCTCGACGAGCGCTCATTACCTATGGGTTCTGCGCTGCCACGGGATCGGCTGTTACGCGCCAGGTGGAGCGCCACCGGTGGCGAGTACCCGCGCGAGCGCCTCCACGACCCGAGGTTCGTAGTCCTTGGCGGTGCCCAGCCGGAGCCTTTCGAGCGCGCTCAGCGGGCCGCCGAGACGGCCTCCACCGCCCGCGAGGTCGACATAGGCATTGGCGGTACGGATGATCCGCGCGGTGAGCGGCTGCTCACGGTAGGGGTCCGCCTGCCGCTCGACGACCACGGCGACCTCGGGACGGACGCCGGTCTGCCGTACCACCGCCCCGCCGAGCAGGGCGATCCGCCGCTGCTCCTCGGGCGGCAGCGGCTCGGTCGCCCCTGCCGGGACGGGATCGACGAGGGAGAGCTGGCCGATGTCGTGCATCAGCGCCGCGTACTCCAGAACGGTCAAATCGGGCTCGGAGAGCCCCAGCTCACGGCCGACCGCCCGGCTGAGAGCGGCGACCCGGCGGGCGTGCCCCGGAGGTGTGTAGCCCGCCACCTCGGTGGCGCGGGCGAGGGAGGCGATGGTCTGCCGGTAGGTGTTCCGCACCTCGGCGTACCGCCGCAGGGAGAACTGGGTGAGCAGCAGCGGCACGCAGAACACCGGCATGGCCCAGAAGCCGGCCACCTCCACGGCGAGCGCGATGACCACGCCGGTCGCGCAGACCGCGGTGCCGATGCCCAGCAGGGACCGCAGTTCGTCGCGCAGCAGGGGCCCGTACGGCCAGCCGGTACGCGCGCGGGCGAGGGCCGCGCACAGGACTGCGTCGCAGAGGGCCGTGAGGACGAGCAGGAGGAGCAGGAAGACGGCGTACTGGGGGCCTTGGCCGGCCCAGGTGTCCAACACGCCCGAAACACGAAGGGGTTGGCAGCAGGTGGCGGCGAACGCGGCGGTGAGAACGCGGCGCGCGATGTGGTCGAGAACCGGAGTACGGCTGTACGCCACGTGCGGGGCCGTGCCGGCGAGGGCGGCGGCACCGACGACGGTGGCGACCTGGAGCACGCCGTGGGCTGCGGGCTCTCCGCCGACAGCGCCCAGCAGTGCATAGGCCAGGGCGCCGGCCGCCCCGAGGGGAGCGGGCTCCCGGCCTTCCGGCCCTCGACGGACGAGCTCGCCGACGACGATGAAGAACCCGAACGCGAGGGCCGTCCCGGGCTGCTCGACACCGGACCACAGCGTCCACGCGAAGCCGGCGCCGCCGACGGCTCCGGCGGCGACGCGCACGCCCACCACGGTCCACGGCGCGCGCTCGCGCCTTGCGCGGAAGGCGCGCGCCCCGGGCGCCCGGTGCCGGCCGTGCGCGGGCGAGGGCGTCGACGTGCGCGGGAGACCGGACGACGTTCTGGACAGACGGGCGGTCAGGCTCTGCTCCTGCGACCGGGAAGAGGCGGCGTCCGCGTCCGGCCTCCCGGCGCTCGGGGTCCGTGGTGTGCGGCGCTCGGGATCGGGGGCACTGCTCATGCGTGGCCTCCCCGATCCGTGGGCGCGGTGCGAGGACTCGGGACGGGGGCGGTTCCCGGCACCGATACGGGACCGGCTCCCGGCACAGCGGCCGGTCCGGTGCCGGCGGAACCGTCGCCACCGGCATCGGACTCGGATCCGTGGGAGTGTCCCGTCCCCGACCGGGTGCCGCCCTGCGAGGGCCGGTGGGAGGCCGCCCGGGGGCCGGGCGGGACGTTTCCGCACGGGTCCACGGCATCCGGCGGATCCGCTGTGACGGCGGGATGCCAGCCGTGGCGGTCGAGGGCGCGCGCCAGCGCGCGGACCATGCGCGGATCGAACTGCGCCCCCGCACACCGACGCAGCTCCTCCACGGCCGTCGTCACCGGCCGCGCGCGCCGGTACGACCGCGTGGACGTCATCGCGTCGAAGGCGTCGGCGACCGCCACGACCCGCGCCAACTCGGGGATCTGCACCCCGGACAGCCCGTACGGATAGCCGCGTCCGTCCAGCCGCTCATGGTGATGCAGGATGGCCGCTCGCGCCTCTCCCAGGAAGCTGATGCCGCGCACCATCTCGTGCCCGTACTCGGGGTGGAGCTCGATGACCCGGCGCTCGTCCGGGGTGAGCGGGCCTTCCTTGCGCAGCAGCCGGGTCGGCACCCCGAGCTTGCCGACGTCGTGCAGGATCCCCGCGAAGCGCAGCACCTCGAGGCGGTCGTCGGGCATGCCCAGCTCGCGGGCGATCATCACGGAGGCACGGCCGACGCGCTCGCTGTGGCCGCGGGTGTACCGGTCCTTGAGGTCGACGGCCTGGACGAGGGCGCGGATGGTGGCCTGATGCGCGACGCTCTCGCGGTGGTACTGAGCGAAGACCCAGCAGGAGACGTACATCGGCAGCAGAACGAGCAGGGCGGCCACAGGACCGTACGGACTGCGCCAGAGCACCGCCATCATCAGCCCGGCCAGCCCGTGCACGAGGTGCGGGGCGAGAGAGCGCAGCAGCAGGCCGCGCCAGGCCCTGGGCGGCGGGCAGCGTTCGGCGATGACCAGGATGCTGCCGTCGAGGGCAACGAGAACCAGGCAGAAGGTGACGGCCCCCACGGCGGCGGGGAGCAGGGCGTACGGGAAGTCGCCGGCGGATACGACGTTCCGGCCGCTCCCGGCGGCTCCGACGCCGCCGAAGGCGTACGCGGCGGCGCAGGTCGCGAGCGCGAACTGGGCCGCGTGCCAGACCCGTCGCAGCCGGACCGGGTGCTGCACGACACGGCCCGTGAGCGCCCCGGGTACGGCCACGAGTGCGGCGGCGGGCGGCGGCAGCAGAAACGCTCCGGCGAGCAGCACCGGCACGAAGGGGCCCATCCCTGTGGGCGCGCGGTCCTCTGTCCCGGGAAGGGTCACCTGCTCGCACGCGGCGTAGAGGAGAGCGAGAAGGGCGACGGCGCCCCAGGGCGTCTGCGCGCCGGGACGTAACGCAGGCACGGCGCACACCGTGGCGACGAGCACGGCGCACAGGACGTATGCGCGCGCCCCGGGCGGTACAGCTCGCATCGCTCGTCCTCCCCGTCAGGGCTCGGCCGGGCGTTGTCCACGCACGGCGTCAAGAGCGCATCAAGGTGGCGAGAATAGGCCCACTTCCGTCCGGAGACAGGCTCATCGGGCTATTACGCCGTCCGGGGAGGACCGGATTCGCACCTTCGAGTGACGATGGTGCCGCTGAGGCCGCGACCGGCATGCCGGTCGCGGCTGTTCACGCCTGGCCGGTGGTCACGCCTGGCCGGGCTCGCTCAGCCCGCGCCGCGAGGCGGAGTCGCCCGCCCGCGCGGGGGCCGGGGAGGACGCGTCGGCGTCCTGCTGTGCCTTCCGGGCCTCAGCGGCCCGCTGGTCGGCCACCGCCTGCTCCATCACGGACTGCTCGGGTACGGCCTCGCCCGCGCGGATGAGTTCGATCCGCCCCATGACCTTGGATCGCAGATCGGCGGGTACGTCGTCATGGCCGCAGCAACGCTTCACCAGCTTCTTCACGGCCTGCTCCAGGCCGTACTTCTCGAGACATGGCGAGCACTCGTCGAAGTGCACCTCGAACTTGGCGCAGTCCCCCTCGGGCATCTCCCGGTCCAGGAACTCGTAGAGGTGGTCGAGGACCTCAGAGCAGTCCGTCTCATGCGGCTGTCCGCAGCTCATGTTCCCGAGCCTTTCCGATCGTGCGACTCGGTCGTCCCAGCGCCCGCTCCAGCGGGGACCAGTCCGCGCTCCTGGGCGTAGTCCTCGAGC
This sequence comes from Streptomyces sp. KR80, assembly GCF_052245555.1. Taxonomy (NCBI): domain Bacteria; kingdom Bacillati; phylum Actinomycetota; class Actinomycetes; order Kitasatosporales; family Streptomycetaceae; genus Streptomyces; species Streptomyces sp. KR80. The sequence continues at coordinate 178,506 of NZ_JBQQCD010000010.1, read as the reverse complement.
AGACCGCGCAGTTGGCGGCGACCGCGGTGCAGCCGCGACATCACCGTGCCGATGGGCGTACCCATGATGTCGGCGATCTCCTTGTACGCAAAGCCTTCGACGTCCGCGAGGTAGACCGCGATCCGGAACTCCTCGGGGATCGCCTGGAGGGCGGCCTTCACGTCCGAGTCGGGCAGGTGATCGAGCGCCTGCGACTCGGCGGAGCGCAGCCCCGTCGACATGTGCGACTCGGCGCGCGCAAGCTGCCAGTCCTCGATCTCCTCGGCAGCGCTGCGCTGGGGCTCGCGCTGCTTCTTGCGGTACGAGTTGATGAAGGTGTTGGTGAGGATCCGGTAGAGCCACGCCTTGAGGTTGGTGCCCTCACGGAACTGGTGGAAGGAGCCGTAGGCCTTGGCATACGTCTCCTGCACGAGGTCCTCGGCGTCGGCCGGGTTGCGCGTCATGCGCAGCGCGGCGGAGTACATCTGATCGAGGAAGCCCAGGGCGTCGCGCTCGAAGCGGGCATTGCGCTCCTCGGCGGTCTCCTGTCCCCCGCCCCTTTCCTGGGCGCTGGGATCCCCCTGGGTGGAGCCGGGCGATGTGCCCAGCGCCTCACCGCCGTCCTCGGTCCCTGCCTCGGTCCCAGTGACCGGACCCACCTCCTCCAACGCCGGTGCGGAGCCGATTGCGGATCCGCTCGAATCGGAGGATAGACGACGATCCGCTCCGCCCGCCGCTCCTGCGAGCGCAGCCTGGGGCACTACCAGCCGTGACCACTCGCCGTCGGCGGCCTGCGGGCGGGGCGGGCATTGGATCGAACCCATGCGGCGGACTCCCTCTCCTGGTGCGTGAGCCAGAGATCTCGACTGTGAACATCCGGCACAACGCGAGCGGCCCGCGGCGCATTCCCGCCGCTCAGGAGAGACTCGGCCGGGCGCCTTCGGTGGTGCCCAGCCGGGATCAGCCCGGGAGCCCGTCCAGCCAGTCCGCCACGGCATCGGTGATGATGCCGAGCGCCTCGTTCTCCGTCGGCCCGATCTTCTTGGGGACGGCGAAACCGTGGTCGGCGTACGGCACCTCCACGATCTCGGTGCCGGCCGGGAACTCCTCGGGGCGGCCGAACGGGTCGCGTCCTCCCTGGACGACGAGGGTGGGCAGCCCGGTGCCGGTCAGCTCCCCCGCGCGGGAATTCTCCGGCCTGCCCGGCGGGTGGAGCGGGAAGGACAGCGCCAGCACGGCGCGCGCGCCGAGCCCGCACGCCGTACGGCAGACCACGCGCGCCCCGGCGCTCCGCCCGCCCGCGACCACCGGGAGTCCCGGCTTCTCCAGGGCGGGCCACAGCGCGGTCCAGGCGGCGTCGAGGGCCTTCGGTGCGGGGGCGAGCTTCTTGCCGGCGACGCGCCAGGGCTGCTCGACGAGCGCGACGCTCACACCGCGGTCCGGCAGCGCGCCGGCCAGCGCCTGGAGGTCACGCGCCTCGATGCCGCCGCCTGCGCCGTGGCTCAGGGCCAGCACGAGGCGGTCCTTCCTGGCCGCGCGGTGCCAGGTGACGCGGGCGTCGCCCGCGGGCGTGGGAACGGTCTGCATCTCGATCACGCCTCCATCCTGCCGCGATGTGACCCGATCCGCCCGGGAGCGACCGCGCGTCGCCTGCCGTACGGAGGACACCGGACGGCACCGGCCGGGCCGCCTGCGGCCGATCGATCAGAAGAGCGTGCCCTCCTCGGGCGCCTCCAGCTCCTTCAGCAGCTCCGGGCCGTTGTTCCGCACATTGCTGACCTCCGTCGAGACCGGGTAGGCCCGCATCATTCCGGCGGGCGGCGGAGCCAGCAGGGGACGCAAGTCGTCGATGTCCGTTCGCGACGGGTCGAGCCACGCCGCCCAGCGCTCCGCCGGCAGGACGAGCGGCATCCGTGGATGGATCTCCGCGAGCGAGCGCGGTCCGTCACCCCCGCCGGTCCTCCCGGCCAGCGGTGTATTCTCCGCCTCCGTCGTGACGACGGTGCAGGTCACCCACCACGCCCGTGGGTGCTCCGACGGCAGCGTCCGGTCCCGCCAGAACTCGTAGAGCCCGGCCATCGCCATCACCGAACCGTCGGTCGGGGTCACGAAGTAGGGCTGCTTGCGCGCCCTCTTCTTCTTCCCCTGCTCCTCCAGTGCGCGCTCGGATCTCCCGGTGGCCCACTCGTAGTAGCCGTCCGCCGGGAGCAGGCAGCGGCGGGCTGCGAAGGCCTTCCGGTAGGACGACCTCTCGTGCAGAGTCTCCGCGCGGGCATTGATCATCTTCACGCCGACGTCCGGCGACTTGGCCCACGACGGCACGAGTCCCCAGCGCAGCATCCTCAGCTGACGCACCGGATCCGGGCTGTCCGCGTCCTTGTCCGGGCGTTCCAGCACCGCGTAGACGTCCTTCGTCGGGGCCACGTTCCAGTCGGGGGCCAGAGTCTCTTCGGGCTTCCATTTCTCCACGTCGAACAGTCCGACGAGATCCTCGGGTCGCCGGCTCGCTGAGTATCGACCGCACATAAGTGCCACACTGCCACGACGCCCGCACCCGGCGACGCCCCGATGCCCGTAACCGCCACAAGGAAGCCCTCCATGAACGACACTGCGCTCGGCGATCTGTGGGATCGCGTCACAGGCACCCAGCCGGACCCCTCCCTGTGGCTGGTGACCGTCACCGTGGCCGTCGCACTCGCGGCCGTCGTGCCGCGGAGCGCCTGGCTGCTGTCCCGCAATGCCGTGACGATCGCGCACGAGGGCGGCCACGGCCTCGTCGCCCTGCTCAGCGGGCGGCGCCTGGACGGGATACGCCTTCACTCGGACACCTCCGGGCTGACCGTCTCGCGCGGCAAGCCCACCGGAATCGGCATGATCCTCACCGCGGCGGCCGGCTACACCGCGCCCTCCTTCCTCGGGCTCGGCGGCGCCTGGCTGCTGGCCGCCGGCCACATCACGCTTCTGCTCTGGGGTGCGATCGCGCTGCTCGGCGCCATGCTCGTGATGATCCGCAACGCGTACGGCGTGCTGACCGTCGTCGCCACGGGTGCGGCTTTCTTCCTCGTCTCCTGGCTGACGCAGCCCTCGGTCCAGGCGGCCTTCGCCTACGCCGTGGTGTGGTTCCTGCTGCTGGGAGGCGTCCGCCCGGTCTTCGAGCTGCAGCGCAAGCGCCGTCACGGAGGGGCACCGGACTCCGATGCCGACCAGCTCGCCCGGCTCACCAATGTCCCAGCGGCGCTCTGGCTCTTCCTCTTCCACGCCGTCACGCTCAGCTCACTGATCGGCGGCGGCCGCTGGCTGCTCGGTCTGTGACCCCCTTACCACTGCTGCATTTCGGCTGGGTTTCTCCGCTTTTGATCAAGATCTGCGCTCGTCCTGAACCACTAAAGTGAGGGTCATGACCGGTAACCCCGTGCACACCGCCCTCTGGCCCGCCCCGCTCGCGTCCGGCCCCGTCGATGCGACCGTCACCGTGCCCGGATCGAAGTCGGTCACCAACCGCGGCCTGGTGCTGGCCTCCCTCACCTCGGAACCGGGCTGGCTCCGGCGACCGCTGCGCTCCCGCGACACGCTCCTGATGGCGGAGGCGCTGCGCGCGATGGGCGTCGGCATCGAGGAGACGGTCTCCAGCACCACCGCAGCCATCGGCGACAGCCCGGACGGCGGCGAGGCCTGGCGGGTCATCCCGGCCGGGCTGCACGGCCCCGCATCGGTCGACGTCGGCAACGCCGGGACGGTGATGCGCTTTCTGCCGCCGGTCGCGGCGCTCGCCGACGGGCCCGTCCGCTTCGACGGCGACCCCCGTTCGTACGAGCGGCCCCTGCATGGTGTGATCGGTGCCCTGCGCACGCTCGGCGCCCGGATCGACGACGAAGGGCGCGGCGCGCTGCCGATGACCGTATACGGCGGCGGCGCACTGGACGGCGGACTGGTCGAGATCGACGCCTCCTCGTCCTCGCAGTTCATCAGCGCGCTGCTGCTGTCCGCCCCCCGGTTCAACCAGGGGGTGGAGGTACGGCATGTGGGTGAGGCCCTGCCCTCCCTCCCCCACATCCGCATGACCGTGGACATGCTGCGGACCGCGGGCGCCCAGGTCGACACCCCCGAGTCGGGCGGTGAGCCGAACGTCTGGCGGGTGTCCCCCAGCGCCCTGCTCGGCCGGGACCTGGTCGTCGAGCCGGATCTGTCGAACGCCCAGCCGTTCCTGGCGGCCGCCCTGGTGACCGGCGGCCGGGTCACGATCCCGGACTGGCCGGAGCGGACCACCCAGCCGGGGGACGCGCTGCGCGAGATCTTCACCGGGATGGGCGGTTCCTACGAGCTGACCGACACGGGGCTGACCTTCACGGGCAGCGGCCGGATCCACGGCATCGATGTGGATCTGGGCGATGTCGGCGAGCTGACCCCCGGCATCGCCGCGGTCGCTGCGCTGGCCGACTCCGAGTCCGTGCTGCGCGGAGTGGCCCATCTGCGGCTGCACGAGACCGACCGGCTCGCCGCGCTCACCAAGGAGATCAACGAACTGGGCGGGGACGTCACCGAGACCGCCGACGGACTGCGCATCCGCCCGCGACCGCTGCACGGCGGGGTGTTCCACACGTACGACGACCACCGGCTGGCCACCGCAGCGGCGGTCATCGGCCTCGCGGTCGACGGCGTGGAGGTGGAGAACGTGGCGACCACCGCCAAGACGCTGCCCGACTTCACCGAGCTGTGGACGGGCATGCTCGCGTCGGGGAACTCCGCCCCGGCCGGGAGAGCCTGAAGGCGCCGGACCATGCGCCGCTACGGCAAGCACACCGACGAGGACGACGTCCGGGTCCGCCCGAACCGCAAGGGCAACCGGCCGCGCACCAACATCCGTCCCAAGCACGAGGGCGCGACCGAGGGCTTCGTGCTCACCGTGGACCGGGGCAGGCTGACCTGCCTCGTGGAGGACCGTACGGTCGTCGCCATGAAGGCCCGCGAGCTGGGCCGCAAGGGCGTGGTGGTCGGCGACCGGGTCGGCATCGTCGGTGATCTGTCGGGCGCCCGGGACACCCTGGCCCGGATCGTCCGGGTCGAAGAGCGCTCGTCCGTGCTGCGACGCACGGCGGACGACGACGACCCGTACGAGCGGGTGGTCGTCGCCAACGCCGACCAGCTCGCCATCGTCACCGCGCTGGCCGACCCGCCACCCCGGCCCCGTCTGATCGACCGCTGCCTGGTGGCCGCCTACGACGCCGGACTCGAGCCGCTGCTGGTGCTCACCAAGTCGGATCTCGCTCCGGCGGAGACGCTGTTGGAGACCTACCGGCCGCTGGGCGTGCCGTATCTGGTGACCAGCCGTGAGGAACTCGTGGACGGCGAGGCGGCGGAACGGGTGCGGGAGCGGCTGCTCGGCCGGATCACCGCCTTCGTCGGGCACTCCGGTGTCGGAAAGACGACGCTGGTCAACGCCCTGGTGCCGGACCGGCAGCGGGCCACGGGTGTGGTCAACGCGGTGACCGGCCGTGGTCGCCACACCACGACGTCCGCGCTGGCGCTGCCGCTGCCCGGAACGGTGGGCACTCCCCTCGGGGTTCCCGCTGGCACAGGGCTGGGGGTACCACCAGCGGTAGCTGGGGGAGGGTCTACCGCTGAGGGCACCCCCGAGGCCGGAGGCGCTGGGGGAGGCTGGGTCATCGACACCCCCGGGCTGCGCTCCTTCGGACTGAACCACATCGATCCCTCGCGGGTCATCCACGCCTTCCCCGACCTCATACCGGGGACGGAGGGCTGCCCGCGGGCGTGCAGCCACGATGAGCAGGACTGTGCGCTGGACCAGTGGGTCGCGGATGGACACGCGGAGCCCGCGCGGCTGTTCTCGCTGCGCCGGCTGCTCGCGACGCGGGAACGGCGCGAGGGGGACTGACCCTCCCTGACGTTTGGCGAGCGCCGCCTGCGGCAAGTGCATAATCGCACCAAGCCAACCAAGCTCGACCAAAGCAGGCGAAGCGGTCACGGACGCGGGGAGGCAATCAGATGGCGTGGCTGCTGGTGATCGTCGCCGGGGTGCTGGAAGTTGGTTTCGCGGTGGGACTCAAGCTCTCGCACGGCTTCACGCGCCTGTGGCCGACGGTCGCCTTCTGCGCATTCGCCCTGGGCAGCTTCGGGCTGCTCACCCTCGCTCTGAAGAAGCTGGACGTGGGTCCGGCCTACGCGGTGTGGACCGGCATCGGCGCGGCGGGCACCGCTCTCTACGGCATGATCTTCCTCGGCGACGTCGTCTCCACCTTGAAGATCATCTCGATCACGATGGTGATCGTGGGCGTGATCGGGCTGCAGCTGTCGGGCGGCGTTCGCTGACCGCGCCGCGGCCCCTGGCCCGTCACGTCGGCAGCGCGACCCTGACGAGACGCGCCGGGTCCTCCACTCCGGCCGGAGCCACCACGTACGACAGCGCCAGCCGGACGGCGACCTCACAGGACCGTGCCAGCCGCTCCGCCTCCTCCTTGGGCCGCCCTGGCCCCAGCGCGCCCAGCGCCCGGTCCCGGACCTGGGCGAGCAGCTCGGCAGGCGTGGGCAGCGAGGAGTCCGCGCGCCGCTGCGCCGGTATGTACGAGGTGGAGGACGCCACGCGGACCGGGGTCGGCAGCCGCTCGCCCCAGAAGCCGGTCAGTACGGCCCGTACCAGCGGATTCGTCCGGGCGCTGCGCACCGTCCAGTCCGCCACGGCGGCGAGCCGCCGGCCGGGGTCGGCGCCGGCGTCCGTACCGGCCAGAGCGCCGTCCACCCCCGCGAGATACGCGTCGGCCTCGCGCCGCACCAGGGCTCTCGCCAGGCCGTCCTTGCTGCCGAACTCGTTGTAGAGGGTCTGTCTGGACACACCGGCGGCCGCCGCGACGTCGACCATCCGCACTCCGGACCACGGCTGGCCCGCGAGTGCTGCATAAGCGGCGTTCAGCAAGGATTCGCGCGCAGTGGGCACCTTCGCCTCCCCGGCCATGCGGTCACATGGCTGACGTCCGCACAGAATTGACGCGCCGCAACAATGTGTCAATAGCCCTGACGGCGCAGCCACCACGCCGATACCGAGATGGTCATGTAGCCGGTCACACCCCAGGTGGATACTGTTCGCACATGCCCGACTATCACGATGATCTGCGCCTCGCCCATGTGCTGGCAGATGCCGCCGACGCCGCGACCATGGAGCGGTTCAAGGCACTCGACCTCAAGGTCGAGACGAAACCGGACATGACTCCGGTGAGCGAGGCCGACAAGGCGGCCGAGGAACTGATCCGCTCCTCGCTGTCGCGGGCCCGGCCGCGGGACGCCGTGCTCGGTGAGGAGTACGGCAGCGAGGGCCACGGGCCGCGCCGCTGGATCATCGATCCGATCGACGGCACGAAGAACTATGTGCGCGGGGTCCCGGTGTGGGCCACGCTCATCGCGCTGATGGTGCAGGGCGAGGGCGGCTACCAGCCGGTCGTCGGCGTGGTGTCGGCGCCGGCGCTGGGACGGCGCTGGTGGGCGGCGCAGGGGGCGGGCGCGTACACCGGCCGCAGCCTGACCTCGGCCACCCGGCTGCGCGTCTCACAGGTCGCCAAGATCGAGGACGCCTCCTTCGCGTACTCGTCACTGAGCGGGTGGGAGGAGCAGGGGCGGCTCGACGGGTTCCTCGACCTGACCCGCGACTGCTGGCGGACCCGCGGCTACGGGGACTTCTGGCCGTACATGATGGTGGCCGAGGGCTCGGTGGACATCTGCGCGGAACCGGAGCTCTCGCTCTGGGACATGGCGGCCAACGCTGTCATCGTGCAAGAGGCGGGCGGCGAATTCACCGATCTGGACGGCGTGCGGGGGCCCAGCGGCGCGAACGCCGCGGCCTCGAACGGCCTGCTCCACAACGATCTGCTCGGGTATCTGAACCAGCGCTACTGAGCTTCGCCTGACCCCGCACGCCCTCTTGTTGGGCCCGGATCCCCATGTGAACATGAGAGTCCCCTCGCTTGTGAACTTGTGCATCCGTTCACGAGGCGTTCCAGGGCCGCGTCTTCATACGGATTCACCCAGGAGGTGGCTCCATACATGCTCGTTCGTGACGCCATGAGCACGGTGGTCCTCACCATCGGTCCCACCCATACGCTGCGCCACGCAGCGCGGCTGATGTCCGCCCGCCGGGTCGGCGCGGCCGTCGTCCTCGACCCCGACACCTGCGGCCTCGGCATTCTGACCGAGCGCGACATCCTCAACTCCATTGGCGCCGGGCAGGATCCCAACCGGGAGATCGCCCAGGCACACACCACGACCGACGTCGTCTTCGCCGCCCCCAGGTGGACCCTGGAAGAGGCCGCTGCCGCCATGGCGCACGGTGGCTTCCGCCATCTGATCGTCCTCGAGGGCCAGGAGCCGATCGGGGTGGTATCGGTGCGGGACATCATTCGCTGCTGGGCCCCGGCCCGGCAACGGGCGTCCGCACTCGCGGGCTAGGAATGCGAAGGGGGCCGGTCCCGTGCGGGATCCGGCCCCCTGGTTACGACAAGCCGCCATCAGCCACGCAGGGCCTGGACCGCGGCCTCCAGCCGCTTGCCGTAGTCCTCGTCCGCCTGGCGGAAGTTGGCGATCGCCCGCTCGGCGATGTCGTCATGCGAGACCTTGGCGATGAAGCCGGCGAGGTTGTCGATCAGACGCTGCTTCTCGTCCTCGGACATCAGCCGGTAGAGGTTGCCCGCCTGGACGAAGTCGTTGTCCTCGGCGTGCGACGGGGCGGCGTCGTTGCCCGTGTAGCCGGTAACCGCGGACGGCTGCCACAGCGGCCGGTCCGTCTGGGCCGGGCCCCCGAAGCTGTTGGGCTCGTAGTTCTTCGCGCGGCCGTGACGACCTTCGTAGAGCACGCCGTCCCGGCCGTAGGTGCGCGCCTCGGTGGCGTGTGGACGGTTCACCGGGAGGTGGTCGCCGTTGATGCCGACGCGGTAGCGGTGGGCGTCGCCGTACGCGAACAGCCGGCCCTGGAGCATCTTGTCCGGGGACGGGCCGATGCCGGGAACGAAATGCGCCGGCGAGAAGATCGACTGCTCGACCTCGGCGAAGATGTTCTCCGGGTTGCGGTTGAGCTCCAGCTTGCCGATCTCGATCGGCGGGTAGTCCTCGTGCGGCCAGACCTTGGTCAGGTCGAACGGATTGAAGCGGTAGTTCGCCGCCTCCGCCGCCGGCATGATCTGCACCTGTACGGTCCAGGTCGGGAACTCGCCACGCTCGATCGCCTCGCGCAGATCGCGCTGGTGGCTGTCCGGGTCCTCACCCGCGAGCTTGGCCGCCTGCGCGGACGTCAGGTTCTTGATGCCCTGGTCGGTCTTGAAGTGGTACTTGACCCAGAAGACCTCGCCCGCCTCGTTGTTCCACTGGAACGTGTGCGAACCGTAGCCGTTCATGTGGCGGTACGAGGCCGGGATGCCGCGGTCGCCGAACAGCCAGGTCACCTGGTGGGTCGACTCGGGCGAGAGGCCCCAGAAGTCCCAGACGTTGTCCGCCTCCTGCGAGCCCGTGTACGGGTCGCGCTTCTGGGTGTGGATGAAGTCGGGGAACTTGATGGCGTCCTTGATGAAGAACACCGGGGTGTTGTTGCCGACGAGGTCGTAGTTGCCCTCCTCGGTGTAGAACTTCAGCGCGAAACCGCGCGGGTCGCGCACCGCGTCCGCCGAGCCCAGGTTGCCCGCGACCGTGGAGAAGCGCAGGAAGACCTCGGTCTGCCTGCCGACCTCGGAGAGGAACTTCGCGCGGGTGTACTTCGTCACATCGGCGGTCACCGTGAAGGTGCCGTAGGCCCCGGCGCCGCGCGCGTGCACGATCCGCTCCGGGATCCGCTCACGGTTGAAGTGCGCGAGCTTCTCCAGCAGGTGCTGGTCCTGGACGAGGACCGGGCCACCGATACCGGCGGTCTCGCTGTTCTGGTTGTCCGCGACCGGAGCTCCGGACTCCGTGGTCAGCGACTGGGCCTCCACCGTCACGTGCGCCTCCTCCGTATCGTCCTGTCCCTTGGCGTTTGCCGAAAACCAATCCTACCTTGGACAGGATCTAAGTCAAGACATAGCCGAAGACCGTACCCGTTCGGGACCTGTGTCCCGTCGCTGTTAGGCTGAAAGGCATGAGTGACCTGCTGGAACGACTCCGAGGACGCGGCTGGCGGCTGACCGCCCAGCGGCGGGTCGTGGCCGAGGTTCTCGACGGGGACCATGTCCACCTGACCGCGGACGAGGTCCACGCACGCGCCGCCGAGCGGCTGCCCGAGATCTCCCGCGCCACGGTCTACAACACGCTGGGCGAGCTCGTGTCGCTCGGCGAGGTGATCGAGGTGAGCACCGACCGCCGCGCGATGCGGTACGACCCGAACGCGCACCATCCGCACCATCACCTGGTGTGCGCGAAGTGCGGAACGGTCCGCGACGTCCATCCCGGCGGCAACCCGCTCGCCGACCTTCCGGACGACGAGCGCTTCGGCTTCAAGGTCTCGGATGTCGACGTCACCTACCGCGGCATCTGCCCCTCCTGCGCCGCCGACTGACCACACGAACGAAGGCCCGGATCCTTGAGGATCCGGGCCTTCGTTTTCTTGGTAGCGGGGACAGGATTTGAACCTGCGACCTCTGGGTTATGAGCCCAGCGAGCTACCGAGCTGCTCCACCCCGCGTCGGTAACGTCAAGGCTACCCTCCCGCCAACGACCAGCGCAAATCATCCGGAGGCCACCTCCGGTCAGTCCGGGCCAAGGCGCGGCGCCCCAGCGCCGGCGTTACGCCGGAGGCGTTACGCCGTGAGCTCCTGCTGAAGCGCATCCCGCAGTCGGGCCGCCCGCTCCGTGACCTCCGCCGGACCCAGTTCGACGGCGCGTGAGCACCACTGCTGGCCCTCCGCCAGATCGCCGCGCCGCGCCGCGAGCAGCGCAAGTCGCAGCGCCGCCCGCCCGTGCCCGGCGGACGCCGCGCGGGTCCACCAGAGCGCGGCCTCGGGCTCGCCGCCCTCGCGCACCAGCAGCAGGCCGAGGTTGAATGCGCCGTTGCGGCTGCCCGCCTCTGCCGCGGTGCGGTACCACCGCGCCGCCTCGACCGTGTCACCACGCCCCGATGCGATCATTCCGCAGCGGACCTGGGCACGCCGGTGGCCCTGCTCGGCAGCGCGCAGGTACCACTCCTCGTGCTCCGCACGCTCCATGTGGTCCGCAGCCCCGCCGTTCTCCCCCGTACCACGGCGGCTCTCGAGCAGGACGCCGAGCCGGAAGGCTCCCTCCGCGCTGCCCCCGCCCGCCGCGCACCGCAGATGGCGCTCGGCCGTGCGCTCGTCGCCATCCCGCAACAGGGCGATGGCGACCTGCAGCGCGGCCTCCGTGTGGCCGGCCCCGGCCGCGCGCTCGTACCACTGGCGCGCCGTACGGCTGTCGTCCCGCCCCGCGTAGAGGATGCCGAGGTTGAACGCCGCATCGACGCTGCCCGCCTCGGCGGCCTTGGAGAACCACGGTTCCGCTCCGGCCGCGTCGCCGCGCTGCAGCAGCAGTACGGCGAGGGCGTTGGCCGCCTCGCGGTGCCCGGCGTAGGCGGCTCGGCGGTACCACTGCTCGGCCTGAGCCGTGCGACCGTCCTCGGCGCAGAGGAGACCGAGGTTGTACGCGCCGTTGACGTCCCCGGCGTCGAGCGCCGCGCGGTACCAGCGTTCGGCGGTCTGCGGCTCGCCGCGATCGGCGTGCAGCGCACCCAGGGCGTTGGCCGCATTGCCGTCACCCTCCTGGGCAGCTCGGCGCCACCAGATCGCAGCGCTGTCGGTGTCGCCGGCATCACGTAGCAGGAAGCCGAGTGCGCATGCCGCCCGCGGCTCGCCTCGCTTGGCGGCGGTCAGGTACCAGCGGCCGGCCTCCTGCGTCTCGCCGCGCTCCTCAAGGAGCGTGCCGAGGTGCAGAGCGGCGCGCCGGTGCCCGCGCGCGGCCGCCTGCCGGTACCACTGCTCGGCCTCCCGCCTCTCCGGGCCCCGGTCGGCCGACGCGCTCTCGTCGCCCCCGCGCTGGTCGAGGATGCGCGCGAGGCGGTACGCGGCCTCGCGGTGCCCGTGCTCGGCGGCGGCGCGGAACCAGCGCTCGGCGCCGACGTCGCTGCGGTGCTCCAGCAGGTCGGCGAGTGCGTAGGCGCCGAGAGCGTGGCCGGATTCGGCCGACTGGCGCAGCCAGTACTCGGCGGCGGGCTCGTCGCCGCGCTCGCGGTAGTGGCGGCCCAGGGCGTGCGCGGCGGCGGCGGAACCGGCCACGGCGGCGATGCGCCACCAGCCGGACGCCTCGTCCGCGTAGCCGCGTTGGTGCAGCAGGACACCGAGGTTGTTGGCCGCGGCGCGGTCGCCCCCACCCGTGGCGGCGCGCAGGTACGGCTCGGCGCCGTCGAGGTCGCCGCGGCGCAGCAGCATGGCCCCCAGCACGCTCATCGACTCGGTGTTTCCGGCCTCCGCCGCGAGTCGGTGGCGGGCCTCCTCCTCGGCTTCGGCGGTGAGTGTGGTGGTGTCCGGGCAGCGCGAAGCGACCGTCGGCTCAGGACCCTCGCCGCCGTCGGGCGGATCCACAAACCGACCTGTTTCCACCAGACTTACCTTGTCCCCCATAAGGGCCATCGTCGCACCACCTGCAACCCGCGTACACCTGGTATACCGCAGCCAGTGAAGTCACTTCGGCGTTTTGTCGACTTCCCGACAGAGCTACATGCCAAACGCTCGAGTCGCGGTGTCGCCCACACAAGCGAAAGACCCGGAGTCAGTTGACTCCGGGTCTTCCTGTAGTAGCGGGGACAGGATTTGAACCTGCGACCTCTGGGTTATGAGCCCAGCGAGCTACCGAGCTGCTCCACCCCGCGTCGTTGTGCGCCCACTCTAACACGACGCGGGGTGAAGCCCGTGCTCAGCTGCCTTCCCTCCGGCCCTTCTGGTCCGCCTCGGCTTCCGCGTCGGCGGCCCGCTTCAGCGCGGCCTCCAGATCGGCCTGGGCCTTGCCGTACTCCTCCCAGTTCTGCTCGCTGAGCGCCTTCTGGCCCGCTTCGAACGCCTCTTGCGCGTCCTCGAGCGCCTGCTTCACCGCAGCGTCCCCGGACGCAGGAGGCTCGGCCGGGGGCTCGGTGGTGTCGGGTGGCGGCTCTGCGGCACCGTCGCCCTCCACGCCGAACACCTTGTTCAGTGCCTCGCCGAGGGTGTTCTCGAAGGCGGTCTCCTTGCCGTGCGAGACGCCCACCTTCTTGAGCAGCGGATAGTTCGCATTGCCACCGCGGACGTACACCGGCTCGATGTAGAGGAAGCCTTCGCTGAGCGGCACCGTGAGCAGATTGCCGTACTCGATGTCGGAGTCGGTGCCCCTGAGGTTGCGCACGAACTCGGCGACGTCCGGATCACCGTTGAGCTCGCTCTGCACCTGCTGCGGGCCCGGCACGTTGGACGTCACTCTCAGCAGCCTTATGGTGCCGTAGCCATTGCTCGCGGCATCAGCGTCGACCGCCATGAACGCTCCCAGGTTCGGGCGTTCGATGGGGGTGAACGTCGTCGTCAGCGAGAACTGCCGCTCCGCCTGACCCGGCATCATCATGCTGAGGTAGTAGGGCGGGACGGCCCTGGAGTCCTTGTTGGTCGGGTCGTCCGGCACCTGCCAGGCGTCACTGCCGCTGTAGAACTGCGCAGCGTCGGTGACGTGGTAGCGGGTGAGCAGCTCGCGCTGAACCTTGAACAGGTCCTGCGGATACCGCAGATGGGACATCAGGTCCGGGGCGATCTCGTCCCTGGCCGTCACGGTCCCGGGGAATGCGTTCATCCAGGTCTTCAGGACCGGGTCCTTGGTGTCCCACTGGTAGAGCTTGACCGTGCCGTCGTACGCGTCGACGGTGGCCTTCACCGAGTTGCGGATGTAGTTGACCTGGTTCTGCTGGGCGACCACCGCACGCTGATTGTCGGTCAGCGAGTCGGCCGTGGTGTCCCCCAGCGTCGTACGCGATGCGTAGGGGTAGCCGTTGGTCGTGGTGTACGCGTCGACGATCCACTGGATGCGTCCGTCGACCACCGCCGGATAGGCGTCGCCATCGATGGTCAGCCAGGGGGCGACCGACTCGACGCGCTCCTTGGGGGTGCGGTTGTAGAGGATCCGCGAACCGTCGCCGATGGCCCCGGAGTAGAGGATCTGCGGCTCGCTGAAGGCCACGGCGTATGCGGCGCGGTTTATCGTGTTGCCGAGGTTGACCCCGCTGTTGCCCTGGTAGCTGGTGGTCTTCTCGCCGTTCTCCTCGTAGTCGAGCTCCTTCTGCGGGCCGCCCACGATCGAGTACTGCTGGGTCTTCTCGCCGTAGTAGATCCGCTGCTCGTACGTGCCGAACTGGCCCTTCGACGGCAGGCTGGACTCGGTGAAGTCCGGCGAGCCGGCAGGGTCCGCGTCCGGGTCCGGCGTCGTGCCCTTGGCCGCGATCGCGCCGTACCCGTGCGTGTACTTGAAGTGGTCGTTGATCCAGTTGCGCTGCGGGATGCCGTTGATGTTCAGCTCGCGCAGGCCGATGACGGTGTCCTGCTCCTTGCCGTCGGCGCCCTGGTAGCGGTCGACGTCCAGGTTGGCGGGGAACTGGTAGTAGCTCCGCTCCTGCTGTAGCTGCTGAAAAGTCGGGGGCACGACGTTCGGATCGATCAGCCGGTAACTGGCCGTCGTATCCGCGTCGTTGCGCAGTTTGACGCCGTCCCCGGTGTTGCTCCTGCCCGAGTAATCCGTCACCTGGGCGTCGTCGATGCCGTACGCCTCGCGCGTGGCCTTGATGTTCTTCTCGATGTAGGGAGCTTCCTTGGCCTGCTCGTTCGGCTCGACCTGGAACTTCTGCACGATCGCCGGGTACAGCCCGCCGATCAGGATGGCCGACAGCACCATCAGACCGAAGCCGATCACGGGCAGCTGCCAGGTGCGCCGCCACAGCGTCGCGAAGAACAGGATCGCGCAGATGGCGGCGATGCAGAACAGGATCGTCTTCGCCGGGAGGTAGGCGTTGGCGTCGACGTACTTCAGGCCGGTCCAGTTGTCGGTCGACTTCAGGTCGCTCGACTTCACCGCGAGGCCGTATCTGTCCAGCCAGTAGGCGACCGCCTTGAGCGAGACGAAAACGCCCAGCAGCACGGACAGATGGCCGGTGGCCGCGGCGGTCGCCCGCGCGCCGGGGCTGGTGATCCGCAGCCCGCCGTAGAGGTAGTGCACCAGCGCGGCCGCGATCAGGCTCAGCACTGTCGCCGCGAAGCCGAAGCCCAGCAGGAAGCGGTACCAGGGCAGTTCGAAGGCGTAGAACGACACGTCCTTGTCGAACTGGGGGTCCTTGGTACCGAAGGGGACGCCGTTGACCCACAGCAGCCAGGTGCGCCACTGGCCGGAAGCGGAGGCGCCGGTGATCAGCCCCACCACAGCGGTGACACCCACCAGCACCCATTTCTTGTACGGCGCGATGCTCATCCGGTAGCGGTCGAGGTTCTGCTGCTCCGCCGACATCGCGCTCAGCGGCGGCCGGAGCCGGTGCGCCAGCCAGATGTTGACCCCGACGGCTGCCGACATCAGCAGGCCGAAGACGAAGAAGAGACCGATCTTGGTCCACAGGGTGGTGGTGAAGACGGACGAGTAGTCGACCGAGCGATACCAGAGCCAGTCCGCCCAGAACCCGGCGAACATGACGAAGAGCATGGCCAGCACGGCCAGCACGCCCAAGGTCATCAGCAGGGTCCGGACCCGCCGGGACGGACGGCCGACTCTGATCCGTGGCCCGGTCGGGCCTCCGCCGCGGTCCGGCATCTGGAAAGCCAAGGTGCGCACCTCGATGTTTCGCTGTCGTATGAGCAGGCCCCGCGATAGTAGGGCCCACCCATGCAACTTACTCAAGCTTTACCCAGTTCCCGATTCCGGTCACGAAGAGGGCAAGATACTGACCATGTCCAACCTCACCCCCGGCCCGCCCATGGCCGCCGGCCCGCTGACCCGAGCCGTGCTCGAGATCGACGAGTACGCCGCCGGGCTCGGCTGGGATCAGCCGGCCCGGCTCTTCGCTCTCGTCGACACCGACCGGCTCCGCTCCGACGAACCCGGCCTCGCCGCTCAGCTCGGCCTCGACGAAGGCACGGAGGCCGGCTCCCTGACCCCTGTGGAGCAGGACGAGCTGCCCGCCGGAACCCCGATCGACGAATTCCTTGCCACCATCGCCTGGCCCGAAGCGGTGGCCGGTTGCGCCCTGACCGTGGAGCGGTTGATGCTGCCGCCGTCCGCCGAGGCGTCCGTACCCAAGGACCTGGATGAGCAGGCGCTGGCGAGCTGGGTGGCGGACCATCCGGACCGGCAGGAGGTGCGGATGACCGTCGCCATCCTGCGGGACGGCACGCGCGAGGCGGCGCTGCGGCTGCGTGAGAAGGACTCGCCGACCGAGGTCCTCACCGGCTCAGAGCTGGTGCCGGGCCTCACCGAGGCCCTCGCGGCCACCTTCGAGGACTGACAGCAACCATCCATGCGCAGGGGCACAACAACCATCAATTGAGTCACCCCCACGGCGAGCGACCACCTCCGCGAGCGGGGGTACCTCCCTGGGGGCACCTCCCTGGGGGCACCTCCCTGGGGGCACCTCCCAGCGGTAGCTGGGGGAGGTAGCTGGGGGAGGCGGCGGTTTAGCCGCAAGGGCAGAGTCAGTCCGTCGTGCACTTCGGCACAGCGGCCGTGTCCCCCTTGCGGATGTCCTCCAGGGACTTCACCGCGTCGTCGATGGTGCGGACCTTCACCAGAGTGAGACCACGCGGGATGTCCCGGGCAGCCGTGGCGCAGTTGTCCTCGGGCGTGAGGAAGTATTCGGCGCCCTTCTCGCGAGCCCCGACGGTCTTCATCTGAATGCCGCCGATGGGACCGACCTTCCCCTTCTCATCGATCGTGCCGGTGCCCGCGACGAAGCTGCCGCCGGTCATGGCGCCCGGAGTCAGTTTGTCGACGATGCCGAGGGCGAACATCAGCCCGGCGCTCGGACCACCGACGTCGGCCAGCTTGATATCGATCTTGAACGGGAATGTGTGATCCGTGCCGGCCTGGATGCCGACTATGGCGCGGTCGTCGTCCGGGGCCTTCTTCGTCGTGATGGAGAGGGTCTCGCGCGTGGCGGGCTCCGGCCGGCGCGCCTTCTCCGCCGCCTGGGCCGCCTTGGCGGGCAGGACCGTGAACAGCACCCGCTCGCCGGGCTGGTGCCGCGTCACGATCTCGGCGACCTCGCTCGGCTCCTCGACGGGCTCACCGTCCACCTCCTTGATCACATCACCGGCGTGCAGCGTGCCCTGGGCCGGGCTGCCCTTCACGACGGAGGCCACGACCACGCGCTCGGAGACCGGGACGTCCAGGACCCTGAGGGCGGCGACCTTCGCGCTCTCCTGGGACTGGCTGAACTCCTCGGCGTTCTCCTGCGTGGCCTGCTCGGCCGTCTGGCCGTCGGGGTAGAGCGTGCTGTGCGGCACGACCGCGTCGTCGTGGGAGAGCCAGCCGTAGACCGCCTCGAAGAGGTTCATGCGGTAATCCGCACCGGTCACCCGCACCGTCGTCATGTTGAGATGCCCAGTCGCCGGATACGACTCGCGGCCGGAGATCTGCAGCACCGGCTCACCGCCGTGCTCGCCGAGGGTGTTCACAGTCGGTCCCGGAGACATCTCCGAGTACGGCACCGGAATCAGCACCCCGGCACACAGCAGAGCGATCAGCATCAGTGTGGAGGCGAGCATCGTCGCAGTGCGGCGTGGCATGGAACGACAGTACGGGACGCGGCCGACAGTGCACTCCCGGGGCCGGTCCGTACGGGCCGCCCCCGGCGCGCGGGCGCCAGGGGCACGGGCGGCTGGGCCGGGCGTCGTCGAGCGTCAGGCCGCGTCGGTCTCGGACGCCGCGCGCGCCGGTGCCTCCGAGGTCTCGCGGGAACGTTCCATTGCCTCGCGGAAGCGCGCGTACCCGGCCAGCTCGGCCACATCGCCGATCTTGTGATGGCGCCCGGCCCAGCGGGCCCAGACGGTGGCGACGACCGTCGCGACCACCGGAATCAGCAACCAAGCGAGCGCCGCCATACCGGCCTCCCGACCCCATAACCGAGCGCAACTGACTGATCAGCAGATTAACCATCCGCCCGATCAACGCTCACCGCAGGGGGGCAGTTACGCAACCGGGGAGGGCCGACAGGGGGTACCCCACAACGACGTCGCTACGCGCCGACCCATTCTTCTGTGCCGTCGGTGAAGGTCTGGTGCTTCCAGATCGGGACCTCCCGCTTGAGGTCGTCGATCAGGCGGCGGCAGGCGGCGAACGCCTCGGCGCGGTGAGGGCAGGAGACGGCGACGACGACCGCCAGGTCGCCCACCGACAGGTCGCCAACCCGGTGCACCGCGGCCATGGCCCGTACCGGAAAGTCCGCCGCGATTTTCTCCGCCACGCGCCGCAGCTCGGCCTCGGCACTCGGGTGCGAGGAGTATCCGAGCGCACTGACACCAGCCCCGCTGTCGTGATCGCGGACGGTGCCGACGAAGAGGGCGGTACCGCCCGCGGAGTCGTCCCCGACGGCCGCGAACACCTCGTCGACGGAGAGCGGGGTTTCGCGGATCGCCAGCAGTCGGATCGGGTCCGCTGCGGCTGCCTCACCGGGATGATCGTGCGTACCTGCCATGGCGACCATCGTGCCGCACCCGCCCTGAAATCGGAATACCGCATCGCGGAATATGACTTCCACCATGCAGCAAGGTCCCGGTGCCTAACCCCTGCGCCGCGCCTTGCGTGCCCTCCTGACCAGGGCGGCCGTACCCACCAAAGCAACCGTCGCGCCCGCCGCACCGAGCGTTGTCGCGTCCTTGCGCCCCAGGCGACGGCCCACGACCGTGTGACGACCCGCGACCTCCTCGAGCAGCTCGGCCAGAACTTCCTCGTTCGTCCACTCCGGCCGCCACCCCGCGTCGTGGAGCCGGCTGCCGCTGACCACCCAGGGGTGCATGGTGTACGCGAGGTCGCCCGCCGGGGACGGGGTGAGACCGAGGCGGTGCAGCCGCGAGGCGGCCCCGAGCGCGACGGCGGACGGCAGTTCCATGCGCCGGATGCCGGTCA
The DNA here is from genome assembly GCF_052245555.1 of Streptomyces sp. KR80. Lineage (NCBI taxonomy): Bacteria > Bacillati > Actinomycetota > Actinomycetes > Kitasatosporales > Streptomycetaceae > Streptomyces > Streptomyces sp. KR80. The sequence continues at coordinate 159,441 of NZ_JBQQCD010000010.1, read as the reverse complement.
GCTCCTCGACCTCCTCCTGTTCCAGCCATCCGTCGCAGCCGACCGCGAGCTCACCGTCGACCTTCTCCAGCGCCGCGTACTCCAGGGCGCTCACCAGGTCCTCGACGTGGCAGAACTGCCAGGTGGGGCGCGATCCGGCGACGACCAGGAGGCGAGGCGACTCGAAATAGCGGGTGAGGGCCGTGTCAGTACCGCCCACCAGGATGGCGGGCCTTACCACCGTGACATTGAGGCCGGGGTGCGCGCGCGGCGCACGGCGGCCGAGCCGCTCGATCTCCAGTAGATCCCCGACGCCGGTGGCCTCGGCGGTGGCGCGCAGTTCCGCATCCTCCGCGAGGGGCACGTCGTTGTCGGGCTGCGCGCCGTAGACCATGGCCGAGGTACAGAGGACGACGCGGTGGACGCCGGCGGCCGCGGCGGCCGTCAGCACCGTCTGGGCGCCGCGCACGTTGTACGCCGTCCGCGCGGCGGGGTCGGTCTCGAGGTCGAGGTCGAGCGCGAGGTGCACGACCACATCGACCCCGCGCAGCTTCTCCGCGATGGCCGGATCCCGGACGTCGAGCAGGTGCCACTGCACCTCGGAGACGTCCCCGCGGCGCTCGTCGATGGCCACGACCTGCTTGATCTCCTCCGACGCCGCGAGCCGCCGCGCCAGCCGCGCACCGACTCCGGAAGCGGCGCCGGTCACCGCGACCACGGGGCGCCGCGCGGGCGCCGCAGCATCGTTTCGCGCTCCGCGAACTTCTCGATCTGGGGAACTCACCGGGCGTCTCCAGCGGTTGTCTTCAGTACGTACCGACAGTGACGCGTACGTACCAGGTGACGTCCATCCTGCCGCAGGCATCGGACAGCCGAGCATCGAGCCTAGAGGTGGGCGGGGTGTCTACGCTGGGTTGTGAAGTCGGGCAGTCGCCGTCGGCCGTGCGCCGACGGCCTTGAGAGCCGAGGAAACCCGTGAGTGACACCCCATTCGGATTCGGCCTTCCGCCGGAGGAGCCGGACGACGGCGACGACGGAAAGAAGAAGGGCGGCCAGGGCGGCGATCAGGGCCCCGTGCATCCGTTCGGGTTCGGCGGCGAGGGCGGCGCGGAGAACCCGTTCGCCGCGATGTTCGGTTCCCTGAACCCGGACGATCTGGGTGCGGCCTTCCAGCGGCTCGGGCAGATGCTCTCCTACGAGGGCGGCCCCGTGAACTGGGACATGGCCAAGGACATCGCACGGCAGACCGTCGCGCAGGGCACCGCAGGCGGCACCCCCACCCAGGCCGAAGGCCCTGGGGGAGGTACCAAGGACGCCAGCGTCTCGCGGAGCGAACGGACCGCCGTCGAGGAGGCGGTCCGGCTGGCCGACTTGTGGCTGGACGGCGTCACCTCCCTGCCGTCGGGCTCGGGATCCGCCGTGGCATGGAGCCGGGCCGAGTGGGTCGAGGCGACCCTCCCGGTCTGGAAGGACCTGGTGGACCCGGTCGCCGAGCGGGTGGGCGCGGCCATGGGCAGTGTGCTTCCCGAGGAGATGCAGGCCATGGCGGGGCCGCTGCTGGGGATGATGCGCTCCATGGGCGGCGCCATGTTCGGCACCCAGATCGGACAGGCCCTGGGCACGCTCGCCGGTGAGGTGGTCGGCTCGACCGACATCGGGCTGCCCCTGGGGCCGATGGGCAAGGCCGCGCTGCTCCCCGTGAACATCGAGGCGTTCGGCAAGGACCTCGGTGTCCCGCCGGACGAGGTACGGCTGTATCTCGCCCTGCGCGAGGCCGCGCACCAGCGTCTCTTCGCCCACGTGCCGTGGCTGCGCTCGCACCTCTTCGGCGCGGTCGAGGGCTATGCCCGCGGGATCAAGGTCGACACCGCGAAGCTGGAGGACGTGGTCGGCCAGCTCGACCCGACGCACCCCGAACAGCTCCAGGAGGCCCTCCAGCAGGGCATGTTCCAGCCCGAGGACACCGCGGAGCAGAAGGCCGCCCTGGCTCGGCTGGAGACGGCTCTGGCGCTTGTCGAGGGCTGGGTCGACGCGGTGGTGCACGCCGCGGCACAGCCCCACCTGCCGTCCGCGGACCGGCTGCGGGAGACCCTGCGCAGGCGGCGGGCGAGCGGCGGACCGGCCGAGCAGACCTTCGCCACGCTCATCGGTCTCGAGCTGCGCCCGCGGCGGCTTCGGGACGCCGCGAGGCTGTGGGCCTCCCTGACCGATGCCCGAGGGCCTGAGGGCCGGGACGCCCTGTGGGCGCATCCCGACATGCTGCCGACGGCCGACGACCTGGACGACCCGGACGGGTTCGTGTACCGCGAGCAGCTGGACTTCTCGGAGCTGGACAAGATGCTCGGCGAGGCCGCGGACGGCGGGGAAACGCCGAAGCCGAGGCTCGAGAAGGGCGACGAGGGCCGCGGGAACGGCGACGACCGGGACGACGAGGACCGGGGCGGCCAGAGCGACAGCGGCTCGTGAGCCTCTACGAGAACGCGGAGCAGGTCCTCCAGAGGTGGCCCGCGCCGGACGGCGAGCAGGAGCGGCTGCGTCTCGCCTATGGCGAGCATCTGGCCGCGCATCCCGACGGGATGTGGAAGGCCTGCCGGAACGGGCACATCACGGCGAGCGCCCTGGTGATCGACCCGGCGGGCGGGCGGGTGCTGCTCACCCTGCACAGGAAGCTGCGGATGTGGCTGCAGATGGGCGGGCACTGCGAGCCGCAGGACACGACGCTGCCCGGCGCCGCACTCCGTGAGGCGATGGAGGAGTCGGGCATTCCGGGATTGACCCTGCTGCCGGGCGGACCGGTGCTCCTCGACCGCCATCGGACGCCGTGTGCCTGGCACCTGGACGTGCAGTACGCGGCGCTCGCCCCGGACGGCGCGGTCGAGGCGATCAGCGAAGAGTCGCTCGATCTGCGCTGGTTCGACTACGACGACGTGGCCGCGGTCGCGGACGAGTCGGTCGTACGGCTGGTGGCCCGTACCCGCGCGCTGCTCTGAGACGCGCGGGTACGGCGGCCGCCCGGCGGACCGCCGGGCGGCGGAAGGACTTCAGCGGTTGGACCAGATGTTGCCCTGGTTCTGGCCGTGCGCGCCCTGCTGACCCATCCCGTACTGGGCGGCCAGGCCCTGGCCGATCACCGCGTTCTGCGGCGGGAGCAGCTCACTGGGCTGGACGAGGGCGTAGCCCTGACCGAGGAAGCTGAGCTCCCAACCCTCTCCCGTGTTCCCGCGCCGCCGCCAGACGCCTGAGGACGAGGTCTGCGCCTGCATCTGCACCCGGAGCGCGGTGGACCACGCGATCACCGCGTCGGCGTCCGCGTTGACGTACTTGTCCGGCGTGACCTGCAGCATCAGCGGCTGCCCGGAGGTCATCAGGGCGACCTTGCCCTGGCCGGAGATCTGCAGGTTGTACGTCCCGGAACCGGAGATGCCGAACTGGCTGTCCACCGCGATCACTTCCCAGTGGAGCGTGGAGTCGAGGGCGAGGACGTAGGCGCTGTCGACCGTCAGACCGTGGTGGTCCACCTCCACGACGTGGACGTACTGCGCGAGATTGGCGAGATACACGGTGCCCTGCCCCGAGCAGCGCATCAGGTCCAGGCCCTCGCCTGTGTGTGCCCGAGCGCGGCGCTGGGTCTGCGTCTGGTACTCCCCGTCGAAGTCGATCATCCCCTGGTACGCGACCATCGTGCCCTTGCGGGCGAGGATGTCGTCCTGGCCGGTGAGAGCGACCCGCAGCATCTGCGGGTTCTGCAGCGCGTACCGGTCCTGGGTCTCGTTCTCGGTAAAGCCGAAAAGCGGGCTCTGCATGATGTGTTCGCTCCCCCTCAGCCCCGGGCCCGGAGCCGGTCGGTGCTGTCCTCACTGGGCTGGACGACGACGAAACCCTCGCCTGAGAAGCCGAGTTGGTACGCCTCGCCGCTGCCCCGCCCGATCATGGAGGACGCCTTGAAGCTGCGCTTTCCCTTCATCTTCAGGCCCGTGGACCAGGCGACGAGTGCGTCCGGATCCACATACGTCTCGTCGTCCCCCCGCCCGCAGTCGACCACGATCGGGGTGCCACGGGAGGTCAGGGCGACCCATCCGGTGCCGGAGATCCCGACGTTGAACAGGCCCTGGCCGGCGAACTTGGCCATGCCCTTGACCCGCTGGACGCCCCACTGGAGATGAGCGTCGAAGGCCAGCAGATTGGTGCCGTTGACGGAGAGGGAGTCGCCCGTGAGGTTGATGCAGACGACGTCGGCGCCGTAGTCGGCGAGGTAGAGCAGGCCGTCGCCGCTGCACTTCATCAGCGGCGCGCCCTCTCCGGTGAACCACTGGGACGCCATCTGACGGACGGCGGGCGGGTTCGGCTCGTACTGCACGAAGCCCTCGTAGGCGACCATCGAGCCGGTGCGCGCGAAGAGGTCCTGGCCGCTCTGCATGGCGACCTTGAGCATGCTGCGCCCGTGGTTCTCCATCCGGGCGGCCATCGGGGTCGGGGCGAAGCCCGCGATCAGAGTCTGGTCCATGACGGGCTCCTTCAGACCTCGTAGGGCTGGACGACGATGAAGTTGCCAGGTGCACCGCGGAATTGGAGATTCACGCTCTCTCCGCTGTGGCCGGGGTAGGCACGGCGGCTCAGCCGCACCTGGCTGGAGACGATCACCTGTGCGGCGGCGGACCAGGCGACGATGGCGTTGCTGTCGGCGAACGTGGTCGGGGTGACCGGGAGGACGACCGGGACGCCCTGGGTCTTCACCACGACGGTCCCGGTGCCTTGGAACTGCATCGTGAACAGGGCTCCGCCGGGAATGCCATGGCCCTCGATGCGGCGCACCTCGGGCTGCAGCGACTCGTCGAAGGCAAGCACGCTCTCCGCGGAGACGCAGACGGCGTCGCCTTGGAGTTCGATCGGATGCACGTGTGCGCTGTTCTCGGCGAGGAAGACCTGGCCGCGGCCGGCACAGCGCATCAGCTCCATCTCCTGGCCGGTGGCGTTGCCGACGATCCGGCCGCGGAAGCCCGCGCCCTTGTAGCTGAAGTCGACCTTGCCCTGATACAGCACCATGCTGCCCTGGCGGGCGAGAACGGGCCGGCCGTCGGCGCCGAGATCGACCCTGATGAGCTGCTGGTTCTGGAGGGTCCAGCGCTGACCGGTGGGCGCCTCGCGGTACTTCTGCAGCGCGGCGCCGAGGCCGGAGGCGGCCGCGCCCTGGGAGGCGGCCTGGCCCAGTTGCCCCGGCGCCTGGCCGGGCTGACCGTATGGGCCAGTCTGAACCGGATGTCCCGGCACCTGGCCGGACTGACCAGGGAACTGGCCCGGCTGGCCCGGCTGGCCCGGCGCTGTCTGCGGCGGCACAGCGCCGGGATAGTGGGCCGACGGGCCCCCCGGCTGTCCGTACGGATCGGGCGCGGGCGGGCCCGGCACCTGACCGTACTGCGGCTGCTGCAGGCCAGGGAGCTGCCCGGGCGGGCCGGGCTGTCCGGGCGGTGGGACCGTGCCGCCGGGCGGCGTCTGCTGACCGGGCGGTGCCATCGGCGCAGCGATGGTCTCAGCAGCGTGCACCGGTGCCTGAGGGGCCTGTGGGGCGGATGCCGCTGGAGTGCCTTGCGGCGGACCGACGGCGGGCGCGGGCTGCTGCGGCGAGGCGGGCGCAGACGTCGTCGGGACGGCGAAGCCCGGCGCGCCCCCCGCCGACTGCGGCGGGGCGAATCCCGGCGCGCCCTGCGGCTGTGCGGCGGGCTCCTCTTCCAGCACCTCTCCACCGAAGTGCTTCAGCAGCGCCTCGAGCCCACCGTCGAAGCCCTGACCGACGGCGGCGAACCGCCATACGTCCTTCCGGTAGAAGTCGCCGAGCATGACCGCGCGCTCGGTGGTGAACTCCGAGCCGGTGAAGGAATACCGGACGACCTCCTCGCCACCCGCCACGATCCGGATGTATCCGGGGCCGACCTGTGACATCTGGCCGGCACCGTCGATGCTGGCGGTGAAGGAGAGCCGGTGGATGCCCGCCGGGATGCGGTCGAGCGTGACGCGGAAGGACTCGGTGTCACCGGCCTGGGCACCGAGCTGCTGAATCGCCTCCTCCGGCGACTTCGACTGATTGAAGAAGACGAAGTACCGGTCGTCGGACAGCCGTTCGTCGGCATCGAGGCCGAAACAGCTGATGTCGAAGGACAGTCCCGGACCGGAGATCTGCACACCCACGTACAGATCCGTCCCCGCTGTCAGGTCACTGATCCTGGCCTTGTGGCCGCGTTGGAATTCCCTGGCCATGCGTAACGACCGTCCCCCCGTCCCGAGCGATGATTGCGTTGCGTCAGGCTAACCGCTCGGACTGACGGCGCACGATCCCGGTGCCGGGCTGGTACGCGGCTGATACAGGCGCAGTACGGGCTACGCGTCCCGGGTGGCGGGCACATGGGGCAGCCGGTCCGCGGCGACGACGCCTTCGAGATAGCCGCGAGCCCGTTCCGTGCGCGGATATGCCTTCAACAGCTCCCAGAAGCGCGGACCGTGACCGGGCACCAGCAGATGCGCCAGCTCATGGACGAGGACGTAGTCGATGACGTACTCCGGCATGCCCTGGAGGCGGTGCGACAGGCGAATACTGCCCTCGGCGGGGGTGCAAGAGCCCCAGCGGGTGTTCTGATTGGTGACCCAGCGGACCGTGGCGGGGCACGCCCGGCCGTCGAGGTACTGGGCGGACAGCCGCTCGGCCCGTTCGGCGAGTTCGCGGTCGCCCAGCATCCGCCTGCTCTCCTGCGCGGCGAGCTTGTCGAGCATGACGGTCACCCAGCGCTGCTCCTCGGATTCGGACATGCGGGCCGGGATCAGGACGACGGTGCGGTCGCCCTCGCGGTACGCGGACACCGTCCTGCGCCGACGAGCGCTTCTGCGGACCTCGACCGCGCCCGTCCCCGAACCGTGGTTCGGCTGACTCGTGGTGCTGCGTGGCGCGCGTCCTGTGCGCTGCAGTGGGTCGGCTGACACGCCCCGACGTTACCTGCTGGAGGCAAGGGAAGTCCCGTCCCTCGTACGGTTCGCCGTGGATGCGCTCCACGGTGTCCACCATTTGAATGATTAATGTCCACGGCCTGTGCACAACCTCCGGCGTCGATCCGTCGGCCCGGGCATGCTGGACCCCGGTCGGATCGATCGACGGATCGACGGGGGGCAGACATGCATCCGATGATCAAACCTGCGCTGCGGCGCGCCTGGCGAGACCGGCAGACCGTACAGTTCGGCGTCGCGGGGGCGCATGCGCTGACGCTGGGCCCGGTGGACACGGCGACGGCGACTTTCATGACCCTGCTCGACGGCACGCGCAGCCTGCCGTTGCTGAGGAAGGAAGCCGAGGCGATGGGCCTGGCTGCCGGACGGGCGGACGAGCTGGTCGACCGGCTCGGCGCGGCCGGTCTGCTGGACGACGCGACGGCGGTCGGCGGCGCACCGCCGGTCCGTCGTGGCAGGGCCGCCGTCGCGCCTGACTCCGCTGCCGCACCTGCCACGACGGACCGGGATGCGGTGTGGGACCGGTTGCGGCCGGACCTGGCGTCGCTGTCCGTGGTGCATCCGGAGCCGGGCGGCGCGACGCGGCGCATGTCCGCGCGGAAGGCCATACGGGTGCAGGTGCGGGGGACGGGCCGGGTCGGTGCCGCCATCGCCGCCGCCCTGTCCGCGTCCGGAGTCGGGCGGATCGACGTGATGGACGGCGGATCCGTCGAGCCATGGGACATCGCACCGTCCGGTTTGCCACCCGAGTCCATCGGCGAGCGGCGGAGCGTGGCCGCCCGACGAGTGGTACGGGCTGCCGCGCCCGGCGGACGGATGCGGCATAGGGAGCAAGAGGCGTCGGGCGAGCCGGGGGTCGCACTCGTGGTGCTCGCGCCGCGCGACGGCCTCGCCGCCTACGCCCCCGATCCCTCCACGGCGGAGGAACTGATGGCCTCCGGGACGCCGCATCTCTTTGCGGGGGTGATCGAGGGCACGGGTGCGGTGGGGCCGCTGGTGCTCCCGGGCGGCTCGGCCTGTGCCGGCTGTCTCGCACTGGAGAGGACCGAACGGGATCCGGCGTGGCCCCGGATGCTCGCGCAGTGGCGGTCCGGGCGCGCCGGCTCCGGGGTGATGGCGTGTGATACCGCTCTGGCCACGGTGGTGGCGGGACTCGCCGCGGCCCACGCGCTGAGCTTCCTCGATGGGCGGCTTCCTGCGAGCGCCGGGGCGCGGGTCGAGTTCGCGCTGCCGGACCTGGCCTGGTCGGAGCGACATATCGCACCGCATACGAACTGCGCATGCGGCGCGTCCCGGGCCACTCGGACCTCTGGAGGGGAATCCCCCTGCAATGCCGAGGAGCCGCACGGGACAATGACGCGATAACCGCCGTCTGCGGCGTGGCCCCGGGGGGCAGGCCTCCGGGATAGTGCAGGGAGTTGGAGGGGCGAATGTCGGATCTTCCCCGCAAGGCGGTCACGCGTACCGCCAAGTTGGCCGCGCTGCCGTTGAGCTTCGCCGGTCGAGCCACCTGGGGGCTCGGCAAGCGGATCGGCGGACGGTCGGCGGAGATCGTCGGCCGTGAGCTCCAACAGCGCACCGCCGAACAGCTGTTCAAAGTGCTGGGAGAGCTCAAAGGCGGTGCCATGAAGTTCGGCCAGGCGCTGTCCGTCTTCGAGTCCGCGCTGCCGGAGGAGGTGGCCGGCCCCTATCGCGCCGCCCTGACCAAGCTCCAGGAAGCGGCTCCGCCGATGCCCACGCGGACCGTCCACGCGGTTCTCGGGGAGCGGATCGGCGGCAACTGGCGAGAGCTCTTCGACGAGTTCGAGGACAAGCCGGCGGCGGCAGCCTCGATCGGCCAGGTCCACCGCGCGGTATGGCATGACGGGCGTGAGGTGGCCGTCAAGGTCCAGTACCCCGGAGCGGGCGAGGCGCTGCTGTCGGACCTCGCTCAGTTGGGGAGGTTCGCCCGGCTCCTCGGGCCCTTGATCCCGGGAATGGACATCAAACCGCTGATAGCCGAGCTGCGCGACCGGGTGTCGGAGGAGCTGGATTACGCACTGGAGGCCCAGGCCCAGCGGGCGCACGCAGAGGAGTTCGCGGACGATCCGGATGTGGTCGTGCCCGATGTGGTGCATCAGGGCGACCAGGTGCTGATCACGGAGTGGATGGAGGGGGTGCCGCTCTCCGAGGTGATAGCGCACGGCGGCCAGGAGGAGCGTGACCGGGCGGGCCAGTTGCTGGCACGATTCCTGTTCTCGGGCACGGCCCGCACGGGGCTGCTGCACGCCGACCCGCATCCTGGCAACTTCCGGCTGCTGGTCGGAGACGCACCGGACGGTCCGCCCGACGCGTGGCGGCTGGGCGTGCTGGACTTCGGCACGGTGGACCGGTTGCCGGACGGCCTGCCGCCCACCATCGGCACCTCGCTGCGGATGACGCTCGACGGCGATGCCGAAGGGGTGTACGAGATGCTGTGCGCCGAGGGCTTCGTCAAGCCGACGGTCGATCTGGACCCGGACGCGGTGCTCGACTATCTGTTGCCGATCATCGAGCCCGCGAGGGCAGAGAGATTCACCTTCACCCGCGGCTGGATGCGCACTCAGGCGGCACGGATCGCCGATCCTCGGTCACCCGCGTATCAGTTGGGCAAGCAGCTCAACCTCCCGCCGGCCTATCTCCTCATACACCGGGTGACGCTGAGCACCATCGGGGTGCTGTGCCAGCTGGGTGCGACGGTCCGGCTGCGCGACGAGCTCACCTCCTGGGTGCCCGGTTTCCACCCGGATGAGGGGAAGGGCGGGCTCGAGGAGGGCGGCACCGCGGCAGGCGCGTGAACCGGATCGCCGTCCGGGCTCACCACCAGGACGAGTCGAGCCGTCCTTCGATGGCGCGAATGTTGTCACGGGCACAGTTGTCGCAGATGTGCACCCGGCTGCCGTTCTCCACGGAGCAGGTCCAGGTCACCGGCGGCATCGGTCCTGCCGTTGTTGCTCCGCAGCGGGCGCACACCACGGTCTGGTTCTCGGCACCCTGCTGAGCGCGGTGATGAGTCGGCTGTTCCACCTGTCGACGATAACTCCGTGTCCGGCCGCACACCGCCGAGCCACACACAGCGGGGCCGGTTCAGTGAACCGGCCCCGCACTGTGGAACGCATCACGCTGTCGCGCGGTTACTGCATCACGGCCATGGCCAGGGCGCGGCGGGCGCGCAGCGAGGCGCGCTCGGCGCGGCGCTGCATACGCCGGGCCGCGGTCAGGCGCATGGCCCTGCGTTCGGATTCGGCCTCTTGCAGTCGAGCTTCGACTTGAGCTCGAGCCAAGGCTTCTGGGATGAGTTGCATCTCTCGGTTCCTGTTCTGAGGTGAGGTGTACGCGGCGGTGTGGCGGGCGCGTGCGTCGCCGGTGGACGGCTCGTAGGCGGATGGCTTCATCGTCGGGACCTGCTTCTGCGGGATGTGCGTATCTGGGCGGTCGATCGTTCCGGTGGTCGTCATGCCACGACCGGGTTCTTGCGCGGGCGGCCGCGCGGCCGCTTCCGCGGCACGACGACACCCTGGACGAAGAGCTCGCCACCCCAGACACCCCACGGCTCGCGCCGGTCCTTGGCACCTGCGAGACAGGCCTCACGCAGCGGACAGGTCTGGCAGAGCGACTTGGCGTACTCGACATCCGCCGGCGACTCGGCGAAGAAGACCTCCGGGTCGTAACTACGGCAGGGGACGAGCTCGCCGAGGCGCTCGATCTCGTCATCGAGCACGGTGAGCTGGGTCAGCTGAGTCAAGGGGACCTCCGAGGAGCCGGGCGGGGGGATCGCAGGGTCGTGCGTTACGGACGGGGCGTGCACTGAGCTGGGCACGATCGGTGTCTTCCTCGTCTGTTCGGCCCGGCCTGGTGAGCCGGGGGTTTCGGTCGGACCGGGTGGCCTTCCGGCGCTGCGTCGTCAGCAACGGAAAGGGCCGCGGATCCCGGTTCGGGTTCCGCGGCCCTGGAAGGTGCCGACCTGATCTCGCGATCAGGCTGGATCTCTCCAGGGTTCGAGCCCGCGGAAGGCCCGCATCGTCTGGTGCTCGGCCGCAGAGGTCGTACCGGTGGCAAAGCCGCCAACGGCCCACTTCTGCTGGAGGTCGGCACCATTGGCCGCAAGGGCATAGGCCGAGGCCGCTGCCGCTGCTACCGCCGCCGGTGCCTGGGTCGGTCGCTCATTGACCACGACGGTGCCGCGCTCAACGAGACGGGCTTCGCCCGCACCGGACAGACCGGTGGAGCGCAGCACGGAGACGCCGGACAGGCAGGAGGCGATGACCTCGCGATCGGCCAGTTTGTTGATGCTGATCATTGGGCTCGCCTCCTCTCGGCGTCTCGGGGACTGGTGGACCAGTCCAACTTCGTTCAGTACAGCATGAAAACCTGCGGGCCGTCAGGCCCTGCCTCCCTCCCGGAAGGCTGTGGGCTCGTCCCCCGAAGGGGCTTCTCGCCAGGCCTTTACGGCCCAACGACGGACAGGCCCTGCCCGTGGAAGAGAACCTATGGGGAATCCGACGGCGTGCGCAAACTATTTTCTCGACGAGTTTGTATCAGTCGCCGAAGGCCCCGTCAGCACGGTCTTCGCCACCGTCCTCACCGCCTTCGCCGTCGTCGCCGGCGCCCTCCCGAACGGGCTCCTCGCCTACGCAGAGGGCGAGCACATCAGCCCCGAACCGCTCGAGTTTGCGCCCACCCACTCCGGAAATCGCGGCGAGCTCGTACTCGTTCGCCGGTACGGCCTCGGCGATCGCCAGCAGAGTCTTGTCGGTGAACACGCAGTACGCCGGCTGGCCCAACGCCTTGGCCTGCTCCATGCGCCAGTCCCGCAGCCGCTCGTAGAGGGCCTCGTCGAGGTCCGAGGGGCAGCCCTCACAGCGCATCAGTTTCATCTCGCCCGCGTCGGTCAGCGTGCGCCCGCACACCCGGCACTGGACCGGCCCTCGGCGCTTCCTCCTGTTGCCGCGCTCGACGCCGCCCCTGCCCCCCGGACCGGCTGCCCCGGCGCCGGGAGCGGCGGAACCCGGCCGCAGCCCGCTCAGAAACCGGCTGGGGCGGCGGGAGGCCCGGCCGCCGGGCGTCCGGGACAGGGCCCAGGAGAGCGCGAGGTGCACTCTCGCGCGGGTGACGCCGACATAGAGCAGCCGACGCTCCTCCTCGACCTGCTCATCGGTCTTGGCGTACGTGATGGGCACCGTGCCCTCGGTCAGACCGACCAGGAACACCGCGTCCCATTCCAGGCCCTTCGCCGAGTGCAGTGAGGCGAGCGTGACCCCTTCCACCGTGGGCGCGTGCTGGGCATGGGCCCGCTCGTCGAGCTCCGCCACGAGTTCGGCCAGCGTGGGAGCCGGTGCGCCCGCCACCGCGCGGCTCGCGGCGTACTGCTCGGCGAGCCGGACCAGGGCGGCGAGGGACTCCCAGCGGTCCCGCACGGCGCCGGAGCCGGCCGGAGGTTCCGTCGTCCAGCCCAGCCCGGCGAGCACGGCCCGCACCTGGGCGGGCAGATCCACCGCGTCCTCGAGCAGGGCGTCGTTGTCTCCCGCGCGGGCCGCACCGCGCAGGGCGACCCCCGCCTCGCGCACCTCCGGGCGCTCGAAGAACCGCTCCGCTCCGCGCAGCTGATACGGGATGCCATGGTCGGCGAGGGCCTGTTCGTAGACCTCCGACTGGGCGTTGACGCGGAAGAGCACAGCGATCTCGCTGGCCGGGACGCCCGCGTCGAGCAGCTCTCGGATGCGCTGAGCGGTGCCCTCGGCCTCCGCCGGTTCATCGGCGAACTCGGTGTAGCCGGGCTCGGGCCCGGGGTCACGCTGCGAGACCAGCTCCAGACGGTGCTCGGCAGCCCGGCCCCGGGCCTGGCCCAGCAGTCCGTTGGCGAGATGGACGACCTGCGGGGTGGAGCGGTAGTCGCGGACGAGCTTGACGACCGTGGCATTCGGATGCCGGGCACGGAAGTTCAGCAGATGGTCGGGGGTCGCGCCGGTGAAGGAGTAGATCGTCTGGCTGGCGTCGCCGACCACGCACAGGCTGTCCCGGTCGCCCAACCACAGGTCCAGCAGCCGCTGCTGCAGTGGGCTGACGTCCTGGTATTCGTCCACCACGAAGTGCTGGTACTGGCGGCGTACTTGATCGGCGATGTCCGGCCGGTCCTCGAGCACGCCGACCGTCAGCAGCAGCACGTCCTCGAAGTCGATGACGCCGCGGTCCCGCTTCAGCTGCTCGTACGTGCGGTAGATGCCGACGATCTCCGCGGGATCCCGGGGGGCCTCACGCCCGGCCTTGGCGACCTGGGCCGGATAGTCCTCGGGAACGGTCTGGGTGACCTTCGACCATTCGAGCTCTCCGGTGACGTCCCGCAACTCGTTGCGGTCCAGGCGGATACGGCAGCGGGCGGCGGCCTCGGCCACCAGCTGGACCTTGCGTTCCACGAGCCGCGGCAGCTCACCGCCGACCACGCGCGGCCAGAAGTACTGGAGCTGCCGCAGGGCGGCCGAGTGGAACGTGCGTGCCTGGACACCGCCGGCGCCGAGCTGGCGCAGCCGGCCGCGCATCTCTCCCGCCGCGCGACTGGTGAAAGTGACGGCGAGCACAGCGGCCGGCTGGAGCATTCCGGCCCGCACGCCGTAAGCGATCCGGTGGGTGATCGCGCGCGTCTTGCCCGTGCCCGCGCCCGCCAGCACGCACACCGGACCGTGCAGGGCCGTGGCGACCTCGCGCTGCTCCGGGTCGAGCCCGTCGAGCACCGCGTCCGCCGAGTCGGGAACGGCCGGGAAGAGAGGGGTGTTGGCTGCTGCTGTCACCCCGCCATGCTGCCAGGTCCGCCGAGACTGCCGGGATGGTTGTCCACAGCTGTGGTCTTCCGGTCATACTCATCTCGCGCTTCGTGCCGGGCTCTTGTCACCGTCAGCCCGGACCGCGGCCCTGCCCCGTACCCGCCCAGGCCCGGATGGTGCCGGACGGGAACGCGTACGGGAATGCGCGGGACATGGTTGCGCGTTCCACCATCGATTCCGTCGACAGGACGGCACCACACCCCGAGGAGCACGAGGACGATGCAGGGACCGATACAGGGAACTGTGACGATGTACAGCACCACCTGGTGCGGCTACTGCCGTCGGCTGAAGAGCCAGCTCGACCGCGAGGGCATCGCGTACACCGAGATCAACATCGAGCAGGACCCCGAGTCGGCAGCCTTCGTGGAGAAGGTCAACAACGGCAACCAGCTGGTGCCGACCGTGCTCTTCCCGGATGGGTCCGCGCTGCCCAACCCGTCCCTGGCTCAGGTCAAGCAGAAGATGGGCGTCTGAGCGGCCGGATCTGGACCGAGGCTCCGGAAACCGCCGACCGCGGAATCATCGGCCCGGCCTGGTCGGGCCGATGACCGGGCCCGGCTTGACCGGCCTGGTGACCGGGCCCGCACCTGCTCCGCCTGCTGATCCGCTGGCCGCGCGCTGCCCGCCTCAGCGCGGAACGCCCGCGGGCAGCGGCTTTCCGAACCAGAACTCGACGAGCCGGGCCGCGATCGAGATGCCGGACGGCGGCAGCACCTCGCCCGATGCGAAGGCCGCGCTCAGCTCGTCCCGCGAGAACCACCGCGCCTCGTGGATCTCCTCGCCGTCCACGCGGATCTCCGAGGACGTGGCACGCGCGGTGAAGCCGAGCATCAGACTCGACGGGAAGGGCCACGGCTGGCTGGCGAGGTACTCGACGTCACCGACCGTCACCCCCACCTCCTCGTAGACCTCGCGCACCACCGCCTCCTCGATGGACTCGCCGGGCTCGACGAAGCCCGCCAGCGTCGAGAAGCGCCCCACGGGCCAGTGGACCTGGCGGCCGAGCAGGGCGCGGTCCTCCTCGTCCGTCACCAGCATGATCACCGCAGGGTCGGTACGGGGGTAGTGCTCGGCGCCACAGGCCGGGCAGCGGCGGATGTGACCCGCGGCGGCGACGACCGTGCGCTCGCCGCAGCGCGAGCAGAAGCGATGCAGCCGCTGCCAGTTCTCCAGCGCGACGGCGTGCGCCATCAGGGCCGCGTCGCGCTGCGGGAGCAGCGCCCCGGCCTCGCGCAGCCCGGCCGGCCGGGCCGACTGGTCGATCCGGCCCGGCAGGGCACCCTTCTGCAGCGCGAAGTAGCTCACCCCGTTCTCGTCCGTGCCCAGGAAGTAGCGGTGGGTCTCGGTCGGCGGCGCCTCGAAGGCGGGTGTCATGACGAGCTCGGTGCGGCCGTCGGGGGTGTCGTCGATCAACACCTGCCCACCGGAGACCACGAAGACGCGCGTCGAAGGGTGGCTCCAGGCGGCTGCGAGCCAGGCCTCGTCGAGACGGCGGTGTGCCGCGCGGTCGATGCCGCTGGCGCCGGTGAGTGGGATCGAGGTGACGACGCTGTCCGGGGTGGTGCTCATGCGGGGGAGCCTACCGGCCGGGCGAAGGGGGTCTCCCGATCCTTCAGGCCGGGCCGCTGAGGGCCTGGGCACGGGCCCTCAGTACCCGGGCACGGGCTGTCCCTGCCGAGGCCCCAGAGGCGGCGTCCGTGCCACGGAAGCCACCGGCCGATGAGAGCCCTGGGGCCGGACGTGCTCAGCCGTAGGTGGTCAGGACTCGCCGAGCAGGATGCGCTCCAGCGCCGCGCGGTCCGGGAGGTCCGGTGGACGCACGATCTCGCCACTGCGGACGTACAGAAAGGCAGCCGCCACGGCTGACAGCGGGAGGTCGTACTGCTCGGCCCAGGCCAGGCGGTAGATCGCGAGCTGGAGCGGGTCGGCGGAACGGCCTCGGCCGGTCTTCCAGTCGACGATCTCGAAGGTGTCTGTGCCGTCCGGCCCGGGTTCGCGGTACACCGCGTCGATCCGGCCCCGGATCACCCGCCCCGCCAGCGCCAGCTGGAAGGGCGCCTCGACACGGTACGGGGTGCGGCGGGCGTAGGGGGTGCGCTCGAACGCCTCCTTCAGCGCGGCCAGGTCGCGCTCGTCCGTGATGTCCGCCGTCTCGTGCGCGGCATCGTCGTCGAGTCCGCCGGGCAACTCGTCCGGCTCGAGCAGCGGCAGCGGCAGCTCCTCGAAGCGGGACTCGACCCACGCATGGAAGCGAGTGCCCCGGCGTGCGGCCGGCTGTGGGGGGCGCGGCATGGGCCGGGCGAGCTCCCGTGCGAAGTCGTCGGGGACCGCGGCGAGCCGGAGCAGCTGGGAGGCGCTGAGGGACGGCGGCAGTGGCACGTCCCGGACGCCGGCGCGGCCACGCCGCAACTCCGCGGTCAGCGCCTCCAGGTCTCTGTCCCAGGACGCGACGGCCCGTGCCTCCTCCGGCGTGAGCGGGTCGGCGGGGAACTCTGCCGAAGCCGGAGCCGGAGCCGGGGCCGACGCCGGACCCGCGCGGAGCCCGGCCGCCGGTGCGTCCGCCGAAGCCGCCAGGCCGTCCCCGGCCGTCTCCCGCTCAAGGTGGGACAGCACCGTCTCCGCGGCCCGGCGACGCAGGGCCAGGGCTCCGGGGTCGAGAGGCAGCGGCCAGGCCTGATCGGCGGCGGCCTCCTGCAGGCAGGGGTTCTCCTCACCCTCCTGCGGCGCCTCCGCCCAGGCCTCGATCTCGCCATGTCCGCGCTCGCAGTGCTCACGCAGCGCTTCCAGGAAGGCGGACGGTCCGCGCGGCTTCTTCTGGGTGGGCCCCCACCAGTGCCCGGAGCCGAGCAGCAGCGAGCGGGGACGGGTGAAGGTCACATAGCCGAGGCGGAGTTCCTCCGTGGCCTGATGGTCCTTCATCGCCGACTTGAAGGCCGTCATGCCCTCGCCGTCCCACTCCCCCACGTCCGGCAGGGTCGCCGCGTCACCGCGCAGAGCGTGCGGCAACACCTTGGCGCTGGAGGTCCAGGACTCGCGCGGCTGCTCACTGGGGAAGTGCTTGGCGACCAGGCCGGGAACGGCGACGACGTCCCACTCCAGCCCCTTGGACTTGTGCGCCGTCAGCACCTTGACCGTGTTGTCACCCCCGGGCAGGGCGTTGTCCAGGCCCTTCTCGTGCTGTGCGGCCGTACGCAGGAAGCCGAGGAAGGCCAGCAGCGTGGCCTCCCCGTCGAGCGCGGCGAAACCGGCCGCCACGTCCAGGAAGTTGCCGAGCGTCTCACGGCGCCGGGCGGCCAGCGCGTGCGGGGAGGCGGAGAGTTCGACCTCCAGGCCTGTCGTCGCCAGAACCCGGTGGAGCACGTCCATCAGGGGGTCGGCGAGCGAGCGGCGCAGATCGCGCAGCTCGGCGGCCAGCCGGGCGAAGCGGACCCGGGCCTCGGCCGAGAACGGCAGCCCCTCGTCCGGCCCGTCCGCCATCAGGAACGTGTCCAGCGCGTCGGCCAGCGAGACGACTTCGGCCGGATCCACACCGGCGACGGCCGCTGCGAGCCGCTGGTCCCCATCGTCCGCGACGGGGTCGTCGTGCCGTACCAGCGTGCGGGCGCGGCGCCCGAGCAGGGCGAGGTCGCGCGGCCCGATGCGCCACCGCGGCCCGATCAGCAGCCGGACGAGCGCGGCGTTGGCCGTCGGGTCCTGCAGCACCTCGCACACGGCGACGAGGTCGGCCACCTCGGGCAGATGCAGCAGTCCGGACAGCCCGACCACCTCCACCGGGACGTCCCGCTCCACCAACGCCCCCTGGATCCGCGCGAAGTCCGTGGCCGTACGGCAGAGCACGGCGATCTCGCCGGGCGGGGTGCCCGTACGGACCAGGTGCGCGATCGAATCGGCGAGCCAGGCCAACTCCTCGGCGTGGGTGGGCAGCAGCGCACAGCGCACGATGCCGTCGTGCTCGGCACCAGGGGCCGGACGCAGCGGCTCCACGCCCGCGTGGCGGGTCCGCAGCGGGGCCGCGAGCCGGTTGGCGAGCTCGAGCAGGCGGCCGCCGCTGCGGCGGTTCTCGCCGAGCGCGAAGCGCCGAGCGGGGCGGCCAGGAGAGTGCGGGAAGTGCTCGGGGAAGTCGTCCAGGTTGGCGACGGAGGCGCCGCGCCAGCCGTAGATGGCCTGGCAGGGGTCGCCGACGGCGGTGACGGCGTGGCCCGTGCCGGCGCCGAAGAGCTCGGCCAGCAACAGTCGCTGGGCGACCGAGGTGTCCTGGTACTCGTCGAGGAGCACCACCGCGTACTGCTCGCGCAGGCTGCGCCCGACCTCGGGGTGCGTACGGGCCAGGGTCGCCGACAGCGCGACCTGGTCGCCGAAGTCCAGCAGGTCGCGGCGCTGCTTCTCGCCGCGGTAAGCGCCGACGAGCTCCAGCAGTTCCAGCCGGGCGCGGGCCGCATCAGGGGCCTTGCGCAGGTCGGCGTTGCCGAGCTGCACGCCCTCCAGACGGCTCAGCAGCGCGGTGTCGTACGCCCTGAGCCGCTCGGCGGGGACGAGGTGTTCGCAGAGCTCGGCGTCGAGGGCGAGGAGGTCCTCGACGAGGCCGGGCAGCGACTTGGTGAGTGCTGGATAGGGCCCCGGAGCGGTGCGCAGCACGCGCGCGGCGAGCTGGAAGCGGGTGGCGTCGGCGAGCAGCCGCGCGGTGGGCTCGAGCCCCATGCGCAGGCCGTGGTCCGTGAGGAGCCGGCCGGCGAAGGCGTGATACGTGGAGATCCGGGGCTCGCCGACCGTGCCATCCGACGGGTCGGGCGTCGGACTGCCGGACGGTGCGGACTCCCGTACCAACTCCCCCGGGTCCACGGCGGGGAGATCGGGGTCGACGACGCCCGCCGTGACCAACGCCTTCCGGACCCGTTCGGACAGCTCACCCGCCGCCTTGTTGGTGAAGGTCAGGCCGAGCACCTGCTCGGGGGCGACCTGACTGGTGCCGACCAGCCAGACGACGCGGGCGGCCATCACCGTGGTCTTCCCCGAACCTGCCCCGGCCACGATCACCTGGGGAGCGAGCGGCGCGGTGATGCAGGCCGTCTGCTCCCGGGTGAAGGGGATGCCGAGGATCTCTTTGAGCTCCTCGGGGTTGGTGATACGTGCCGGCACCCGAGCGAGCCTAGTGGCCGCCGCTGACAGTGCTGGCCGGTGGGTGCATTGCGGTTCATTCCACGATGTGACGGCCCTCGGGCTGCGCGCCGCAGGAGCCGCGGAAAGCACAGTGCCGGCAGTGCTGCCCGGTGCTGGGTGAGAAGCGCTCGTCGAGAACCCGGCCGGCCGCGGTGGCCAGCAGTTCACCGACCCATCCCGGGTCCTCGGGCGACCCCTGTTCCAGGGGCTGTTGGGCCTGGACCGCGGGAACCGGATCGCCACCGTCCTTCCTGGGGGCGCCCAGGCGCAGATGGACCAGCTCCGCGCCCCCGGGCTCGGGCGTGCGCCCGTCGAACGCGCCGTCCACCGCCCCTTCTCGTACCGCCAGCTGGTAGACCGCGAGCTGCGGATGGCGGGCCACTTCCCGACTCGTCGGCTTCGTCCTGCCGGTCTTGAAGTCGACGACGTAGGCACGGCCCTGGGCGTCCTTCTCGATGCGGTCCATGCTGCCCCGGATGCGCACGGAGTAGGAGTCCGCCTCCAGGGTCACGTCGAAGTCGTGCTCGGTCGCCACCGGCGTGCGCCCGGAGCGGTCCATGACATGCCAGCGCAGGAGGCGCTCCAGGGCGGCGCGGGCGTTCTCCTTCTCCTGCTGGGACTTCCAGGGGGCGTCGAAGGCGAGGGCATCCCAGACGGAGTCCAGGCGCTCCATGAGAACGGCCAGGTCGGCGGGGGTTCGGCCGGAGGCGACCTCGTCGGCGAGGACGTGCACGACGTTGCCGAAGCCCTGGGCGGCGGTCGAGGGCGTGTCCGCCTTCACTTCACGCCCCAGGAACCACTGGAGGGAGCACCTTCCCACGAGTTGGTCCAGGGCGCTGCCGGAGAGGGCGACGGGGCGGGCCGGGTCCCGCAGCGGCACGTCGCTGTGCGTCGGCTCGAACAGACCCCACCAGCGGTAGGGATGCGCGGACGGCACAAGCGGCTGGCCGCCGTCGTCCCGCAGGGCGGCCAGCCGGGCCAGCCGACGTGCCGCGGCGTCGCGCAGCGCCGCGGAGGCGGACGGGTCGACGGTGGTGGCGCGCAGCTCCGCGACGAGTGCCGCGACGGAGAGCGGGCGGCGGGGGCGGTGGGCGATGTCGACCGGTTCGACGCCGAGTTCGGTGAGGAAGCGGGAGGGCTGGTCGCCGTCCTCGGCCGGTGCTTTGACGGCGGTGACGACGAGCCGCTCCCCGGCGCGGGTGGCGGCGACGTAGAACAGCCGGCGCTCCTCGGCGAGCAGGGCACCGGGCGTGAGCGGCTCGGCGATGCCGTCGCGGCCGATCCGGTCCGCCTCGAGAAGCGATCCACGCCGCCGCAGGTCGGGCCACAGGCCCTCCTGAACGCCCGCCAGGACGACGAGCCGCCACTGAAGGCCCTTGGAGCGGTGTGCCGTCATCAGGCGTACGGCGTCGGGGCGGACGGCGCGGCCGGACAGGGTGTCGGCGGCGATGTCCTGGGCCTCGAGCTCGTCGAGGAGATTGAGGGCGCCGTGCCCGCCGGTGCGCTCTTCGGCGCGGGTGGCGGTCTCGAACAGGGCGCAGACCGCGTCGAGATCGCGGTCGGCATTCCGCCCGGCCGCGCCTCCGCGCAGCGCGGCGCGCTCCAGCCGCTGCGGCCACGGCGTGCCGTCCCAGAGCTCCCACAGGACCTGCTCGGCGGTTCCGCCGCCCGCCAGCAACTCGCGGGCCCGGCGCAGCAGCTGTCCCAGGCGCTGGGCCCCGTGCGCGTACGCCGGGTCGTGAGCGGTGAGACGCTCGGGCTGAGCGAGCGCCTCAGCGATGAGGACGTCGGACGGGCGGGGCAGCGGGCGGCCGGCGGCCCGCTCCTCATCCCTCAGAGCCCGCCCGAGCCGACGGAGGTCGGCTGTGTCCATGCCGCCGAGTGGCGAGGTCAGCAGGGCGATGGCGGTCTCGACGTCGGCGCCTGACTCCGCGGAGTCCGTGGGCGGCGCAGCGGGCGCGGATCCCATCTCCTCCGCTGCCTCGGCGCCTGACTCCGCCGCCCCGGCCCCGGCGGACCCCGCTGTCCGGGGCGCACCGAGGGCGGCCTTGGCCGCCACCCGAAGGGCCGTCAGCAGCGGCGCCACCGCCGACTCGTGGCGGAGTGGCAGGTCGTCGCCGTCGACCTCGACGGGGACGCCGGCAGAGGTGAGGGCACGGCGCACGGAAGGGATCGAGCGCCCCCCGGCGCGTACCAGCACCGCCATCTCGCTCCACGGCACGCCGTCCTCCAGATGCGCGCGGCGCAGGATGTCGGCGATGTTGTCGAGCTCGGCGCCCGCCGTCGGGTAGGTGAAGACCTCGACGCGTCCCCCGTCCCGTACGGCGGTCAGGTCCCGGTGGGCGCGCACCGCGTCCGCCGGGAGCCGGGTCAGCGCCAGACGACGGGTGATGAGCCGGGTGGCGGCCAGCAGTGCCGCGCCGGAGCGGCGGCAGGTGCCGAGCACCTCGACGTCCGCCGGGGTGCCGTCGGCCTTCCGGAAGGTGTACGGGAACTCGAGGATGCCGCCCACGTCGGCGCCCCGGAAGGCGTAGATCGACTGGTCCGGATCGCCGAATGCGACCAGCGTGCGGCCGGCCCCTCGCCCGCCACCGCCCTCGTGAGCGTGCCTACCGAGTGGCATCTCCGGATTCCCGGCCAGGGCCCGCAGCAGCCGCACCTGGGACGGGTCGGTGTCCTGGTACTCGTCGACGAAGACCGCGTCGTAGCGGGCGGCGAGGTCCGCCGCGACCTCCGGCCGCTCGGCCAGGAGCACCGCCCGGTGCACCAGCTCCGCGTAGTCGATCACTCCCCGCGCGTCGAGGACGTCCAGATACTCGGCGAGGAAGGAGGCGGCCGCGCCCCAGTCGGGCCGTCCCGTCCGCGCCGCGAAGGCCGCCAGGGACTCCGGCCCGAGGCCGAGCTCCCGGCTGCGCGCCAGTACCGCGCGCACCTCGTCGGCGAAGCCCCGCGTGGTCAGGCAGGCCCGCAGCTCGTCGGGCCAGGGAATCCTTCCGCGCCCGGCCGCCTCCAGCTCGATCTGGCCCTCGAGCAGTTCGCGCACCATGACGTCCTGCTCCGGTCCGGAGAGCAGCCGCAGCGGGTCGACGAACAGGTCGGCGTCCTGATGGGCGCGGACCAGCGCGTAGCAGTACGAGTGGAACGTCGTCGCGTGCGGGCTGTACGAGCGTCCTGCGCCCACCGCCCGGGGGTCCCGCCCCTGGCCGCCGGCGGAGGAGACCCCACCGAGCCGGGCGGCCATCCGGTCGCGCAGTTCGACCGCCGCCTTGCGGCTGAAGGTGAGCACGAGGATCCGGTCCGGGTCGGTCCCCTTGGCCACCCGCGCCGCGACCGCTTCGACGAGTGTGGTCGTCTTGCCCGTCCCAGGTCCGGCGAGGACCAGCAGCGGACCCCCGGGATGCTCAACCACAGCCCGCTGGCGTGCGTCCGGAACAACAGGGTCCACCGGCTCCGGCGGTGTGCGCACCAGCCGGTACGCGCCGGGGGCCGGGTGTCGTACCTGCCGGTGCGGCGAGGGAGGCGGGGAGGAGGAGCTCACGTGGTCGCCGGTCCTGGTGGTCGTGCTGGGTCGCGTGGCATGTCGTGCGGCCGCAAGGGGCGGGTGACGGCCCGGTCGGTGCGGAAGACTGGGCTGAGAGAGTGGTGGCGACGGTACGCCTCCTGCGCCGGGTGGCGCAGGGCGTCTCGCCGGTCACATGGTTACCTCTCGCTCCCTTCCGCCCGCCCCGGGCGGGCTTCCGATCACTCTTCGACGCCGAATGGCGGAAGCTGTCAGATATGAACCGTTTCGTCCATGCCGGCACTGCCGGCGGCCGCACCGCCGTCCCAGCGGGCCCGAGCCATGTCGATCTTCGGCATACGGCCGGTGGCCGCTCGCCTCGCGGTGCGCAGCGGTGTGCCCTCGGCGCGGTAGTGCTCGAGCGCTTGCTGCTCGTGGCCGGGCAGCAGCACGCCGTCCGCGCGGACGACACGCCACCACGGCACCGCTCCGCCGTAGAGCGCCATCACCCGGCCCACCTGCCGGGGTCCCCCCACCCGTCGCCCACCACCACCCTCATTCGAAGGCCCTTCGGGCCCCCCTTCTTCGGCGAGCCACTCGGCGACGTCCCCGTACGTCATCACCCTGCCGGGCGGAATCAGCTCGGCGACGTCAAGGACCCGCTCCGCGTAGTCCGGCAGTTCTGCAACCGGTCCGCTCTCCGCACTCATCCGGCCATCCTGCCCCACGGCACCGACAGCCGGGGCGGCCGGTCGCGGTGCCCGCAGCACCACCCGAGGGCGTGCCTTCCCGGGGCCGCGCCCCCGAAATGCACCCTGATGCCCTCCTCCGCCGCCGGGCCATGCCACCATCTTCCGGGCGGTGACTGGTGATACGAGATCGACGAGAGACAGCCGAACAGCAGAGTGCGCAGCCCTCGGAGGAGACGCGCACCTCTGACGGCCTGCTGCGCCCGGAAAGCGGTCGCCCCGATCGCACCGGCCTCGAGAACGGCCGTGCACACCCGCGAGGGGCCGGGGATGGCCCCCACGGCAGCACGTCCGTGGGCCACGGCGACCGCGCCCCCAGCCCCAGCCCCGGCGGCAGCAGCGGAGACGGCAACGGCGACGAGGCCCCCGTCGACCGCGTCTCCGGCGATGAGCCCCTGCTCCCTGCGCGCGTGCACCGGCCCTCCGACCTCGTCCGGCTGCTGATGGGCATCCTCGGCATCATCGTCGTACTCGCCATCGCCGCCTTCGCCCATGGCACGACCGAGGGTCTGGAACAGGACATCGGCAAGGGCACCGGCCAGGCACCCGACCTGCTGACCAGCTTCACCGGCTTCGCCTCCAGCGTCCTCGTCCTCATCGTCCCGGTCGCGTTCGCCATCGAGCGGCTGATCAAGCGCGACGGACTGCGCATCGCCGACGGGGTGCTCGCCGCCGTCCTGGCGCACGGCGTCTCCCTGGCCACCGACCTGTGGGTGGCCAGCACGGCCCCCGACTCGATTCAGGACGCGCTGACCAAGCAGGCCCCCAGCGGTGAGATCACCGACCCCGTGCACGGCTATCTGGCCCCCGTCATCGCCTATATGACGGCGGTCGGCATGGCCCGGCGCCCGCACTGGCGGGTGGCGCTGTGGGCCGTGCTGCTGCTCCAGGTCTCCGCGGCGCTCATCGGCGGCTTCACCACGCCGTTCTCGATCATCGTCACCGTCCTGATCGGCTGGACGGTCGCCTACGGCACGCTCTACGCCGTCGGCTCCCCGAACGTCCGGCCCACCGGCCAGAACCTCCTCGCCGGACTGCGCCGGGTCGGCTTCAACCCGGTCACCGCGCTGCGTGCCGACGAGCACCCGGACGCCGACAGCCTGGAGCGCGGCCGCCGCTACCGCGTCACCTTGGAGGACGGGCCACCGCTCGACGTCACCGTCGTCGACCGCGAGCAGCAGGCCCAGGGCTTCTACTACCGCGTTTGGCGGCGCCTGGCACTGCGCGGGATCACCCAGCGCCGCAGCCTCCAGTCCCTGCGCCAGGCCCTGGAACAGGAGGCGCTGCTGGCGTACGCGGCGATCGCCGCCGGCGCCAACGCCCCCAAGCTGATCGCCACCTCCGAACTCGGGCCCGACGCCGTCATGCTCGTCTACGAGCACACCGGCGGCCGCAGCCTGGACAGCCTGCCGGACGAAGCGATCACCGACGAACTGCTGCGCAGCACGTGGCGGCAGGTGAAGGCGCTCCAGTCGCGGCGCATTGCGCACCGTCGGCTGGTGGCGGACGCGATCGTGGTGGATCGTTCCGGCGCCGTGGCCCTCACCGAGCTGCGCGGCGGTGAGATCGCGGCAGGCGACCTGGTCCTGCGCATGGACATCGCCCAGCTGCTCACCACGCTCGCCCTGCGGGTCGGCGCCGAACGGTCGGTGGCCGCGGCCGTCGACGTCCTCGGCCCGGACGCCGTCGCCGACAGCCTGCCGCTGCTCCAGCCCATCGCGTTGAGCCGCAGCACCCGCGCCACGTTGCGGCAGCTGGCGCGGGAGCGCGCGCAGCGGGAGCGCGAGGCGGTGCTGGAGGCGGCGCACGCCGCCCGGGAGGCGAAGGGCGAGTGGGGTCCCGAGGGGAGGGACACGGCGACGGCCGCCGCCCGCAAGACGCTGCGCGCCGAGAAGCAGGCGGAGAAGAAGGCCATCGACGAGGCTGTGGAAGAGGCCCGCGAGGAGGACCTGCTCTCCCAGATCCGGCAGCAGGTGCTGCTGATCCGGCCGCAGGCACCGGTCGAACCGGCCCGTCTGGAGCGGATCAAGCCGCGCACCCTCGTCATCTGGATCGCCGGCGCCTTCGCCGCCTACCTCCTGCTGTCCCAGTTCACGCACATCAAGCTCGGCGAGACCATCGGCGGGGCCAACTGGGCCTGGGTCGGGGCCGCGGCGTGCTTCTCCGCGCTGTCCTATGTGGCCGCGGCCATGGCCCTGTTGGGCTTCGTACCGGAGAAGGTGCCCTTCCCCCGTACGATCGTGGCGCAGATCGCCGGGTCCTTCGTGAAGCTGGTCGCCCCGGCCGCCGTCGGCGGTGTGGCGCTCAACGCCCGCTTCCTGCAGCGCGCAGGGGTGCGCCCCGGTCTGGCGGTCGCCAGCGTCGGAGCGTCCCAGCTCTTCGGCCTGGGCAGCCATATCATTCTGCTGCTGATCTTCGGCTACATGACCGGGACCGAACGCACCTCGTCGACGCTGTCCCCGTCGCGCGCCGTGATCGCCGGGCTCCTCACGGCCGCGGTGCTGGTCCTCGTGGCAACCGCGATCCCGGCGCTGCGGAAGTTCGTGGTCACCCGCGTCCGGTCGCTGTTCGCCGGTGTCGTCCCGCGCATGCTGGACGTCCTGCAACGGCCGAAGAAGCTGCTCACCGGCATCGGCGGCATGCTGCTGCTGACGGCCGCCTTCGTGATGTGTCTGGACGCGTCGATCCGGGCGTTCGGCGGGGAGTTGAGCTACGCCACCATCGCCGTGGTCTTCCTGACCGGCAACGCACTGGGGTCGGCCGCTCCGACCCCCGGCGGCGTGGGCGCAGTGGAGGCGGCCCTCATCACGGCGCTGACGCTGGCGGGGCTGCCGTACGAGATCGCCGCGCCGTCGGTCCTGCTCTTCCGGCTGATGACGTTCTGGCTGCCCGTGCTGCCCGGCTGGCTGTCCTTCACCCATCTCACCCGCAAGGAAGCGATCTGAGCCATCGGTCGCCCACGCCCCGGAGGGGACGTCGTTCACCCCGCTCCGGCACACATGACCGTCGCCCGTACCCCTGATCTACTGTGCTGAAGAGGGTGACGCAGTGGGGGTACCTCCCAGCGGTAGCTGGGGGAGGGGAGCGACATGGCGACAACAGCAGGTTCCTCCCCCTGGGGGCACTCCCCCAGCTACCGCTGGGTGGTACCCCCAGCCCGGCGCGTCGGCGCCGTCGCCGCGGCGGCCCTGCTCGCCGCCACGGCGACCACCGCCTGCAGCGGTGACGACGAGCGCCCTGACTCCGGCCCCCTCACCGCCCAGAAGCTCGACTGGAAGAGCTGCCTGGCCCCGTCCCCTCTCCAGGGCGCGGATTCCGGCAGGCCTGAGCCGCTGCCCGACGGCACCGACTGGGAGTGCGCCCAGCTGACGGCCCCCCTGGACTGGGCCAAACCCGACGGCGAGCGCATCGGCATCGCTGTCATCCGCGCCGAGGCCAAGGACCAGGACCGCCGGATCGGCTCGCTGGTCTTCAACTTCGGCGGCCCCGGCGCCTCCGGCGTCCGCACTCTCCCGCTTGCCGCGCAGGAGAAGTACGAGAAGCTGCGAACGCGCTACGACCTGGTCAGCTTCGACCCGCGAGGAGTCGGGGCCAGCAGCCCCGTGCGCTGCGTGGACGACAAAACCCTCGACGACTTGCGCGCCATCGACACCAGCCCGGACGACGCCGCGGAGAAGAAGGCGGCCCTCACCGCCGCCCGGAAGACCACCGAGGCCTGCGAGAAGAACTCCGGCACGGTCCTGCCGCACGTGCACACCGCCGACGCCGCACGCGACATGGACCTTCTGCGCCATGTCCTCGGCGACCGGAAGCTGAACTACCTCGGCTTCTCGTACGGCACCGAACTCGGCGCCGTCTACGCCCACCAGTTCCCGAAGAACGTGGGCCGCGTCGTCTTCGACGCCGTGGTCGACCCCACGGAGGACCCGGTGCAGGCCACGCTCGGCCAGGCCGATGGTTTCCAACGCGCGCTGGACAACTTCCTGGAGGACTGTGCCGAGGACGGGGCGCCCTGCCCCGTCGGCGCCGACCCGCAGCAGGGCGTCACGCGGATCACCGAGCTGCTGGACCGGCTCGACGACGAGCCGCTGCCGACGACGGACGGCCGCGAGCTCACCTCCTCCCTGGCCCTGAGCGGCATCATCTCGGCGCTCTACTCCCAGGAGAGCTGGACGTATCTGAAGGAAGGGCTCCAGGAAGCACAGGAGCTCAAGACAGGGAATCTTCTCCTCGCCCTCTCCGACGTGCTGGCGGGCCGCGACGAGAAGGGCCGGTACAGCAACATCCAGGCCGCCAACACCGCGATCGTCTGCGCCGACGAAAAGCCGCGCTACACAACGGAGGATGTCGAGGCACGGCTGCCGGAGTTCCGCAAGGCATCGCCCGTCTTCGGGGAATCCCTGGCGTGGGGCATGCTGCAGTGCACGGACTGGCCGGTCGCAGGCGAGGCGGAGCGCCTGGACGTCACCGCGAAGGGATCGGCTCCGATCGTCGTCGTCGGCACCACCGGTGACCCGGCCACCCCGTACGAAGGCGCGCGGCGGATGGCCGACGGGCTCGGCGAGGGCGTGGGCATCGAGGTCACCAACCGCGGTGAAGGCCATGGTGCCTACGGCAGCAGGAACTGCGTGACGGGCGTGGTCGACGCCTACCTCCTCGACGGGAAACTGCCCGCGGACGGTCAGGTCTGCCGATAACTCCGCAGGTCGCGGCGGTATTCGCCAGGGCGGTCATTACCATGGCGCGGGCCAGCACCCGTACCGCGTCGTGCACCCCACAGCCGACGGCCGAGTCGAAAGTGGAGCACGTATGTCCAGATCCCTCCGGGAGGGCGCCCTGGTCGCCGTCGCCCTGCTGTTGGCCGGGGCCGTGGCCGGCTGTGGCGACGGCACCGGCTCCCAGGGAAAGCCGTCCGCGAGCCCCGCTCCCTCCGGACGCGCTGCCCCCTCGGGCACCCGGCCACCCGCCCCGCTGCCCTCCTCGCTCACCGGGCAGAAGCTCCGCTGGAAGACCTGCGCCGCCCCCATCCGAGCAGTGGGACGTGACGCGAAGGCCCCCGGCCACGGCTGGGAGTGCGCGACCCTCAAGGCGCCGCTCGACTACAGCGAACCGGGGGGCAGGACGATCGGGATCGCCATGATCCGCAACAAGGCCGAGGACAGCAGGAGGCGGATCGGCTCACTCCTGTTCAACTTCGGCGGCCCCGGCGGCTCGGGCGTGGCGTCCCTCCCCCGCTCGGCCAAGGACTTTGAAGCGCTGAGCGCCCGTTACGACCTGCTGAGCTTCGACCCGCGCGGGGTCGGGATGAGTTCGGGCGTGGTGTGCCGGGACGACAAGCAGCTCGAAGCCGCCTCCCGGGTCGACGCCACACCTGACGACGCGGCGGAGGAAGAAGCGTTCATGGCGGACGGCCGGGACTTCGCCGCAGGGTGCCAGCGCCGCTCCGGCGACATGCTGCCGCATGTGGGTACCGCCGATGCCGCCCGTGACATGGATCTCATGCGCCACGTCCTCGGCGACCGGAAGCTCCACTACTTCGGCTTCTCGTACGGCACCGAACTCGGAGCGGTCTACGCCCACCAGTTCCCGGAGCGGGTGGGACGGACGGTCCTGGACGCGGTGGTCGACCCGTCAGCGGACGCCCGGCAGCAGGCGCTCCATCAGGCCACGGGATTCCAGCGAGCGCTGCACAGCTACCTCAAGGACTGCGCGAAGAAGGGCGCGGCCTGCCCGGCCGGCGCCGATCCGCAGCAGGGCGGCCGACGGATCGGCGAGCTGCTGGAGAGGCTCGACAAGAATCCGCTGCCGACCGACAGCGGCCGCCAACTCACCCAGAGCCAGGCGCTCATCGGCATCGTCGCGCCGTTGTACAGCCGGAGCACCTGGTCGTATCTGACGCAGGGGCTTCAGCAGGCGATCAACGAGCGCAAGGGCGATCTTCTCCTCACCATGGCCGACTCCTACAACGGCCGTGACGAGCGGGGCCACTACGCCACCCAGAACCACTCCCAGCGGGCCATCTCCTGTGCCGACAGCAAACAGCGGCCGACCGTTGCGGAGATCAAGAAGCAACTGCCGACGTTCCGGAAGGCCTCCCCCGTTTTCGGCGACTTCCTGGCCTGGGATCTGGCCGGATGGTGCGCCGGGTGGCCGGTGGCGGGCGCATGGGACGACCCGGAGGTGAACGCGGACGGCGCCGGCCCGATCCTCGTCGTCGGCACCACCGGCGATCCGGCGACGCCGTACGAGGGCGCGGCGCGGATGGCCGACGAGCTCGGGAAGGGTGTCGGCGTCCGGATCACGTACGAGGGCGAGGGCCACGGCGCGTACACCAGCGGCAGCAAATGCGTGGCGCAGACCGTGAACGCCTACCTCCTCGAAGGGAAGATCCCACAAGACGGCACGGTCTGCGCCTAGCCGCCGGCGGCGGCGTTCGCCGGCCTGGGGGCCGTTTCCCTCGAAGGCCCGGCGGGCGGGGCGGTCCGCTGCGGTGGGCCGTCGAGCCCGGCGCGGGGCCGGAGGCCGCGCGGGCCGCCGCGGCCCTGGCCCAACGCGAAGGGTCTGCTCACCGGATGGTGAGCAGACCCTTCGAGCGTCTCCTGAGCGGTGCGGGCACCCCCTGGGGGGCACCTCCCGGACGGAGTCTGGGGGTGGGGGCGCCCCCGGCGGTAGCTGGGGGAGTAGCTGGGGACTGACCCTACGTCAGTAGACCGGCTTGGAAGGCTCGATCTGGTTGACCCAGCCGATCACGCCGCCTCCCACGTGCACCGCGTCCGCGAAGCCCGCGTTCTTCAGGACGGCGAGGATTTCCGCGGAGCGGACACCCGTCTTGCAATGCAAGACGATCTTCTTGTCCTGCGGCAGGCCCTCCAGCGCGTTGCCCATGAGGAACTCGTTCTTCGGGATCAGCCGGGCGCCGGGGATCGAGACGATCTCGTACTCGTTCGGCTCGCGGACATCGATGATGTCGATGCTCTCGCCGGCGTCGATCCACTCCTTGAGCTGGCTCGGCGTGATGGTCGCGCCCTGGGCCGCCTCCTGTGCCTCGTCCGAGACGACCCCGCAGAAGGCCTCGTAGTCGATCAGCTCGGTGACGGTCGGGTTCTTGCCGCAGACCGCGCACTCCGGGTCCTTGCGGACCTTGACCTGCCGGTAGTTCATCTCCAGGGCGTCGTAGATCATCAGACGCCCGACCAGCGGGTCGCCGCTGCCGGTGAGCACCTTGATGGCCTCGGTCACCTGGATCGAGCCGATCGACGCGCAGAGCACGCCGAGCACGCCGCCCTCCGCGCAGGAGGGGACCATGCCGGGCGGCGGCGGCTCCGGGTAGAGGCAGCGGTAGCACGGACCGTGCTCGCTCCAGAAGACCGACGCCTGACCGTCGAAGCGGTAGATCGAACCCCAGACGTACGGCTTGTTCAGCAGTACGCACGCGTCGTTGACCAGATAGCGGGTGGCGAAGTTGTCGGTGCCGTCCACGATCAGGTCGTACTGGGAGAAGATCTCCATCACGTTGTCCGCCTCGAGGCGGCCCTCGTGCAGTACGACGTTCACGTACGGGTTGATCCCGAGCACCGAGTCACGCGCGGACGCCGCCTTCGAGCGGCCGATGTCCGCCTGGCTGTGGATGATCTGGCGCTGCAGGTTCGACTCGTCGACCTCGTCGAACTCCACGATGCCGAGGGTGCCCACACCGGCTGCGGCCAGGTACATCAGCGCAGGCGAGCCGAGGCCGCCTGCGCCGACGCACAGCACCTTGGCGTTCTTCAGCCGCTTCTGCCCGTCCATCCCGACGTCCGGGATGATCAGGTGGCGGGAGTACCTGCGAACCTCGTCGACGGTGAGCTCGGCAGCCGGCTCGACCAGGGGTGGCAGCGACACGGGGACTCCGGTGATCGGTGAGAGTATGTGGATCTTCCCCGCGGGCGCGGGGCACTCTTCCGTAACACTGCCACGCCTCACCTCATTCCGAGACACCCGGTCCGACCCGCGAGACGATTTCGTCCCAGTAGCCGGGAAGGGCCTCCCAGGGGTCACAAGCGCCCCCCTGGTCCGTGCGGTCGGTGAAGTAGATCGTCCCTGCGCCCTGCCAGCGTGCGATCCGGATCGCCTCTTCCAGGTGGGTGCGCGGAACGCCGTGCACCAGATGGCAGAAACGCTGCGGCGAGTACTCCGCCGTCCACTCCGCAACCTGCGACCAGCGGTACTCCGACCACGGTCCCGAGAAGGTCACCAACTGGTCCGCGATCTCCGCGTACTCCGGGCACGGGTGCGCACCGTGCCCGAAGACGACGTACGCCTCCTCCAGCAGTGCCCGAAGCGTGGTGGTCGTGCGGCGGACCTCGGCGAGCCCGGGGCGCTCCCCCGGGCAGCGGTCCAGATAGAAGCCGTCGACCTTGTACCAGTCGAGGAAGTGGTGGGCGTCGGAGATCAGTTCGCCGAAGGGGCGGGTGCCGTGCCGCAGGTCGAGATGGCCGAGGACCCGCACCTCCGCGTTCGTCAGCCGTCCCGCCGCCTCGAGGCAATGCGGGTCGGGCTGGACCCCAGGTCCCCGGGAGACGTTGAGCACCGCCCAGTGCAACGGCGTCTCGGGGCGGGTCAGCTCGGCCCACTCGGCCGGGGCGACCAGCGGATGCGCATAGCCCGGCACACCGAAGCCGAGCCGACTCGCTCCGGCCACCGTGGCCGGCCGGGGACCCGTGAAGATCAGATGCGACATGCCGCCTCCATCCAGATGTCCGCGAGGGACTCCTCGAGGTTGATCCGCGGCCGCCAGCCGAGCCGGTCACGGGCCGTACGGACGTCCGCCTGCTGCCAACTGCCGCAGCCGTCCGGGTAGGGGTAGCCGGGCTGGATGCCCAGGTGCTCGGCCGCCCCGCCGAGACCGCCCCGGGCAGCGGCCGCGTCCAGTTCGTGGATCGAGCCCCCGTAGCCCGCCACCCGCGCCAGTACGGCGGCGGCGTCACGCAGCCGTACGGCGCGGCCGGTCCCGATGTTCACCACGCCCTGCGCGGCGGACAGGGAGGCCGCGTGCACGGCCCGCGACACGTCCCGTACGTCGACGAAGTCACGCTGCACGCCGAGCCCGCTCAGCTTGAGCTCCGTGTCGCCGGCCTGCATGGCGCGGCGCATGGCCTCGGCGAGCCGCCCGAGCGGGGACCCGGCCGGGGTGCCGGGGCCGGCCGGCGAGAAGATGCGCAGCACGACGGCGTCGAGGTCGGAACCGAGCACCAGCTCGGTCGCTGCGAGCTTGCTCACGCCGTACGGACCGCCCGGGCGTGGCACCGCCTCCTCGGCGGTGGACGAACCGGGCTGCGAGGGCCCGTACTCGGACGCACAGCCGATCTGCACCAGACGGGCTCCGCAACTGCTGCGGCGCAGCGATTCGCAGACGGTGGCGACAGCGACGGTGTTGTGCCGCGCCAGTTCGCGGGCGCCGCCGCGAGTCGCACCGGCGCAGTTGATCACGACGCCGGGGTGCACGGCGTTGAGGAACCGGGTGAGCGCGCCGGGGCTGCCGGCGGCGAGGTCGAACCGGACGTCGGCGTCGTCGCCCCGCCCGAGCGCGGTGAGCTGGACGGCGGGGTCGGCGAGCAGCCGGTCCGCCACATGCCGTCCGAGGAATCCGTTGGCACCGAGCAGCAGCACTCTCATCGCGCACCCTCCCCCTGCCGCGGGGACGGCTCCACCGGGCTGTGCGGAGGGGCTGCGGTGGTGCGGGGTTGTGCTGTCATCTCGCGTTCTCCTAGAGGGAATTGCGTGGGGGGTGGAGGACTGTGGGGAGCGCCGCGCGGCCTCACGGCGTGCGCGCACCCGGCGCACCAGCGGGCGCGGCGCCAGACGCGGCCTCCAGGTCGCCGGTCATCGCGGCTCCGCCGGGGGGAAGGGGTGGGCGGAGGCGCGGGAGAGGACGACCATCGCGTGGGCCAAGAGGACAGGTACGACAGCTGCGCAAGCGGCCAGCGACACGACGCCCGGGCCGTACGCCGCGACCGCCGCCTCGATCGGGCCGTCCAGGGCGGCGCATCCCGGCAGCCGGGCCGCCATGGCCGTGCCGAGCAACGCCACCTCCACCGCACAGGCGGTGGCCAGCCCCTTCGCTGCGGCGGAGCCCCGGTCGTGGACGGCCAGCAGGCGGGCGACGAAGAGCAGCGTGCCGAGCGCCGCGGCCGCGGCGAGCGACCCGGTGCCGTACCAGCCCCCGTACCAGCCCCCGTACCAGCGCTCGTACCAGTCGCCGTACGGACCGTCGCCGAGGTACGCGTCACCGGTCCGGACCGCGAGCAGCAGGGCCACCAGCATGGTCAGGAACAGCGCTGTGGCGGTCAGCGGCAAGGGGCGGGCGCCGGCCGAGAAGTCCCCCGGGCCGCGGCTCGCCGCCAGCCTGCGCCGGGCGCGGGTGGCGAACCATCGCGCACACCAGGCGGCGGGCCCGACCGCGAAGGCGAGGGCGATGGCGGCCGGTGCCGCCGGCAGGTGCGAGCCGGGCACATGGCCGTCAGGGCCCGCGGGCAGAAGATGCTCGAGCAGCGCGTCGCCGAAGAGCAGCTGCGCGAGCAGCCAGCAGGTCCACAGCGGCGCGGCGCCCATGGCACCGCGGCACACGCTCAAGGACCCGCTGCGCAGACAGAATCTCAGCGCGAGAGCCGCAGCTGCGGTGCCCAGCGCTCCGCCGCCCAATCGCAGGGCGGCGTCGTCCACAACAGCGGGCTGGGCTGTGGCGACGGCCGCCAGGCAGAAGGCGCCCGGCAGCAGATACAGCGCGGCACGCCGGACACTTCCCGCAGCGCCCCGGACCGGGTCGTCCTGCGCCACGCGCGGGTGCACCTCGGCCCGGGGCACGCGCGCGTACAGCTCCTCCGCCAGCGAAAACACGTCCCGGTGACGGAGGCGCGCAGCGGTTCGGTCGGTAACGCCGTGCGCCTCCAGCCCAGCGGCGATCTCCAGTGGATCCACGGCCCGCTCGCACAGCTCCCGATGCCGGTGCAACAGCGCCTTCACCGGATCCGCGGACCCTCGGCGTGCGCCGACGCGTCCGCCGAACCGCGCGGACCGGAGGCGGGGCTCCTTAGCGGCGCCCATCGCCCCGTCGGCGAGGAGCGCCTGGGAGTGCGGATCCCAGGGGCCGGGGCTGGCAGGGGCGGCGGGGCCGTACTCCGGGTGCTGCCGGCCCGGACCCAGAGGCGGTGTCGACTCCCGGTCGGCCGGTCCGGGCTGCCCGGCTCCGCCGCGGGACGTCCCCGCCGCACCGGATGACCCGCTCCCCGCCGCGCGGTCGTCGGTCGTACGAGGGCTACGAGGTCTGGTCATGCGTCGGCCTCCGCGCGGATGAGGCGTCCGGCTCCCGCTCCCACCGGCTCGGCCCGGGGCCGGCCATCGCGCGCAGGAGACGGTTCCTCGACCCCTCGGCCCGTAGTGTCACCGGGCGGGCTCCCGGGCGCCGCCGCCCAGCTCGGAGCGCGCGGCACGGAAGCAGGCGGCTGAGCGGCGGTGCCTGCGGCCCAGCGGCCTGGCACATGGGCTTCCGGCGGCCGGGCGAAGGGCAGCGGCTCGCCTTCCGCGCCCACGCTCTCCCGCGGGACGGGGCAGCGCGACATCAGTTCCAGGTAGATGCCACGAAATGCCGCGACGTTCTGCTCGACGGTGAAGAGTTCGAGTGCCCGTGCCCGGGCCGCCGCGCCGAGCCGAGCCCGTCGCTCCGGGTCGCGCAGCAGGGCGACGCACGCGTCCGCCAGCGCACGAGGGTTCCGCGGGGGCACCACCAGCCCTGTGCCGCCGATGACTTCACACACCGCGCCCACGTCCGTCGAGACGGTAGCCCGCGCGCAGAACATCGCCTGGACCAGGCTGAGCGGGAAGCCCTCGACGACGCTCGACAGCAGCACGACGTCCGCCCCCGCGTAGGCGTCCACGAGGTCCGGGACCTCCGGGCTGCCGACCTCCTCGAAGGAGACGGGGTTCCGGCCGACGGAGACGGCGTCCGCCGCCTCGTCGGGGAACAGCTGCGCGGCGAGCACCCGGCAGTGGGCGGCGTACGCGACCGCGTCGGGATGGCGGCCGGGCGCGCCCACGATGCGTAACCGGGCCTCGGGCTCCGCGACCCGCACCCGCGCGAAGGCGTGCAGCAGCGCGACGAGGTCCTTGGCGGGCTCGATCCGGCCGACCCAGACCAACGTGCGGTCGTCCGGTTCGTCCGACGGCTCCGCGTCGCCCACCTCGGTGAAGCGCCCCGCGTCCATGCCCGGATAAACGGTACGCAGCTTCGACCGGTCCGCGCCGCACCGCTCCTGCCAGCGGCGGGCGTGCGTATTGCCCGGCGTGATCAGGGAGGCCTGGCGGTACACCTCCGCGGCCAATCGCCCCTGGAAGGAGGCGAGCAAGGCGCGTACGGGAGCGGAGAGGGGCGCGGCGGAGTGCTCGAGGTAGTGCTCGCGCAGCCGCACACCGTACTCGGTGACCAGCAGCGGGACGCCGAAGAAGCGTTTGGCCAGCAGCCCGGGCAGCGCGGCCGACCCGCCCGACGTGGCGTGGCAGAGCTCGACACCGCCGAGCCCCTGCTCACCTTCCCGGTACCAATCGAGGGACAGCGGCCGCAGCGCGCGCTCCAGAGCCTCCAGGACGGTGAGGAGGCCGGGGAGTTGGACGGCGTGCGCGCCGCGCAGTGCGCCGGGGGCGCGGCAGGCCCTCTCCAGCACGCGTACGGCCGTCTCGGAGCGGAGGGCGGCGGGGAGTCCGCCGCGCTCCCGGGCCAGTTCGGCGAGCCCGTACAGACCTGCGCTGAAACGGTCCGCCTGACTGCCGGAAGCCCCCACCGCCCCGGCCGTCCCATCGGACCCGGCGGCCACGGCGCCTGGCTGTGCCGCTCCACAGAGTCCCGCCGCCAGCTCGCCGAAGTGCCCGGCGAACCGCCGCCGCTCGCGCCGCCCGTAGCGTCCCCCATGGCAATGCCCGTGCTCCCAGCCGGCCGCGGCTCCGGATCTCCAGTCGTCCACCCCGCCCCACAGCGGCGCGGTGCGCACGCGGTGCACCTGCGGTGGCAGTTCGAGCCAGCCGTCGGCCTCCTGCCACTCGCTGCGACTCAGGGCGTACACCTCGAACTCGTGGCTCGTGAGCCCGCGCACGAGCCGGTCGCACCAGAGCCACCCCTCACCGCCCGCATACGGGTATCCACCCTCCGTAAGCAGTCCTACGCGCACGTGTGCACCCCCGATCTCCATCCGGTCTCCATGCGGCCGCCACCGGTCGGCGGCGGATAGACCGTATGCGGGCAGGCGGGTGGCGCGATGGACGGTTGTCCATCGCGCCACCGGAAGGGGTGAACGGTCGTGACTTTCCCAGCAGAAGGGCGTTGCGAGCCGCTATCGGCCAGCGCCCGGGCAGCGCCGGGCGCGATCCCGCGGCCGGGCGCTCCGCACCGCGATGTGGCCTCGCGCGGCCGTCAGCCCTTCGGGAACGGCCAGGGGTTCGGCTTGCAGATGACGCCGTCGGTCGCGAGGTACTTCGTCTGCTGCATCATGACCGGGGCGAGAGCGCCCTGCTCGGAGCATCCCACGTGATTCCGCCCGAGCCGGTGGCCCACCTCGTGGTTGATCAGCATCTCGCGATAGGAGTACATCTTGTCGTCCCCGAAGGTCTCCGCTCCCTGCGCCCAGCGATATGCGTTGATCATGACGCGCTCGGTGGAGGCCGAGTCGCAGGAGACGTTGTCGACGGTCGTGTCGAGGCCGGACTTGGCACACCAGTCGGCAGTGGTGCCCGGACTGGCGAGCGTGATCACCCAGTCCGCGTCCCCCTTGGAGACCCGCTCGAAGGTACGAATCCCGCCGTGGCCCCAACTGCGCGCGTCATTGAGGGTCTTGTGCACGGCCTCGGCGAACAGCTCGCCGTCGAGCCTAAGGCCCTTCTCCATGTCGACGCGGTAGCTCACGACCTGGCCCTCGCCCGGCGCCTTGTCGCGCCCGCCGATGGTCTTGAAGTCACCGGATCCGGCGAGACGGGGGTCCAGCGGGAAGACGGCCGCCATCTTCTGTGCGTACGTGGCGGGTTCGGCCGGAGGCTTGCTGGGCGCCGGCCTGCGGTCGGACCGGGAGGTGTCGTCGGGGACCTCGCGCGGAACCTCGCTCGTGGACGGCAACGCCCAGCGGTCCGTCCCGACGCCCGTGACCTGCCCGGCCACGACGACGGCGAGAACGGTGGTGACGGCGGCGGCCGCGACGCCGGTGAACGTGCGGCCCTTGCCGCCCGCGCGCCCGGCCTCGTCCTCGGAGTCGGTGGTCTCGTCGCCTTCGTCCCAGCCGGTCTCGTACCCCTCGCCGGGAGAATCGGCGTCCGTCGTCCGCTCACCGCGCCTGCCGGGCGGGTTGGACCCATAGACCTCGTCGTCGAAGGCGTCGATGAACTCCTGCCGCGGCCTCGGTATGAAGGCGCCTGCCGCGGTGACCGGCCCGGTGCCGGTCCCCTCCGCGCCGTGCGCGGGGAAGCCCCGCGGTGGCGTCCCCTGCCCGCCCGCGCGGCCGAAGGCCCCGGCCGTCGCCCCCCGGGGCGACGTGTTCGGACCCGGACCTCGCCCGCCCGGCTGCCCCGCCGCGCGAGGGCGCGCCCCGTACGCCGGCGTCCCGCGCGGGGGGGCCGGCTGCGCGGGAGGCGGCACACGACCCCAGGCGCCGCCCCGCTCACGGTGTTCGGGATGGCCGCCGCGGACGGGCGGCTGCACCCGCGGCACCCCGTTCGGCGGCGTCGCAGCGGGGCTCCCCCTGCCGTGGCCCAGGGGTGGAGTGCCACCTGCTGGAGGCCAGGACCGCTCACCGGGCCCCGGGCGGCGCCCCGCGGGCGGCACGGCCGCAGGGCCTCCGCCGGGGGGATCGTCGTCCGCTCCGGCGACTATCTCTGTGGCGGCCTCATCGCTCTGGCCGCGACGCTTATGACGTCCCACGCGTCGACTCAGCTCCTGCCCGCATCGGCGGTTCCCTGGCCTGTGTCCTCGCCCGCCCTCTCGGCGGTGTTGTCGTCCAGCAGCTCGCGGACAGCCCGCGCCACCGCCTCCGGGTACTCCATCATGGCGACGTGCCCGGCGTCCGGGAGCGTCAGCAGCCGCGAGTCGCGGAAGGCCACCGCCGCCCGATGCGCCATCCGGAACGAGACGAGCTTGT
Source organism: Streptomyces sp. KR80 (assembly GCF_052245555.1). Classification (NCBI taxonomy): domain Bacteria; kingdom Bacillati; phylum Actinomycetota; class Actinomycetes; order Kitasatosporales; family Streptomycetaceae; genus Streptomyces; species Streptomyces sp. KR80. The sequence goes on along the minus strand of NZ_JBQQCD010000010.1, from coordinate 121,082 downwards.
CCCGGCCCCCGTACACGAGCAGCGTCGGAGCGAGCACCCGCTCTGCCAGCCGCCACAGCGAATGCTGGCCCCCCAGCGTGTACGCGTCAACGACACCGCGGGTGGTACGCGCCATCACGTCCCAGAAGTACGGCAGTCCGAGCCGCCGCTCGTACTCCTTGACGGCCGCCGAGAAGCCCTCCGGGTCGACCCGCGCCGGGTCGCCGTAGCAGAGGGCCAGCACCTCGCGGATCCGCCGTTCCGCGGTCCAGCCTCTGGTCAAACGCGCGAAGAGCGCCGTCCCGCCGGGCAGCGCAAGCAACGCGGTCGGCAGCGCGCTGAGCGGCGGGCACAGTTCGGGCAGCGCGGGCGACACCAGGGTCAGCGTGCGGACCAAGTCGGGACGGAGGGCGGCGACCCTGGTCACGACCGCCCCGCCCAGCGAGTTGCCGAAAAGATGGACCGGACCGCGCCGGGCGGCGTCGAGATAGCGGATGACCGCCCGCGCATGCCCCGAGATGGAGTAGTCGCCGTCGTCCGGCGGAGCCGAGCGGCCGAAGCCGGGCAGATCGACGGCCTCGCCGTCCACCCGGTCGTCGAGCTCCGCCATCAGCGCGGACCAGTTCAGCGACGATCCGCCAAGCCCGTGGACGTAGAGCGCGTGCGGCAGCCCCTGCCGGGCCGGGGGCCGGGAACGCACCGTCAGGTTCAGTCCGGGCAGTGCGACCGACCGGACCTCCTCCCCCGCGCCAACCCGCACATCACGCGCCTCGGTTACGGCGTGGGAGGCCCGGGTACCCGGCAGGTCGGTCGAAGACATGCGGCAATGTTACGAGACGATCACGCTGCGGATCGTGTGTTCGCTGTCACACGAATGCGTAGCGTCCATTCACGGGCCCTTCTACGCTCGTGTAGAGGGCGCTCGCCCTGGAAAGGGGAGCCACGATGTCTGTCGACCCATCCGACCCCGACACCTTCGAGACCGAGCTCGACCCGGTCCACGTCGACCTCGAAGCCCCCGAGGCCGACGCCGCCGAGCAGCGCTTCGAGATGGAGGAGCACCGGGAGGCGCCGCCCCCGTCCGACGTGGAGGCCAATCCCGCGGATGCCGCGGAACAGGCCCGCGTCGTCGAGTCCGATGAGGACGACTATCGGTGACCTGCCCCTTTTGTCGGCCCGCTGTCGACCCCGCACAGTGTTCGGTCCATGAATTTCTCGGTCCGCACCGCGCACACCCGGGTTACTCAAAAGTACGATGGCGGGCGCGGTGCACACGGCGTCGCCGCGCACTGAACGATTCATGGGAGGCGGCGTGACAGCCATTGAGCAGACCGAGGCGCGCCCGCGGGGCACGCGCCTGCCGCGCCGAGCCCGCCGCAATCAGCTGCTGGGCGCTGCCCAGGAGGTCTTCGTCGCGCAGGGCTACCACTCCGCGGCGATGGACGACATCGCGGATCGGGCCGGAGTGAGCAAGCCGGTGCTCTACCAGCACTTCCCCGGCAAGCTCGACCTGTATCTGGCACTCCTCGACCAGCACTGCGAGGCGCTGGTGGAGGCGGTGCGCTCGGCGATCGGGTCCACGACGGACAACAAGCAGCGGGTCGCGGCCACGATGGACGCGTACTTCGCCTACGTCGGGGACGAGGGCGGAGCGTTCCGTCTCGTCTTCGAATCCGACCTCACCAACGAGCCCGCGGTCCGCGAGCGGGTCGACAAGGTGGCCCTGGACTGCGCCAAGGCCGTCAGCAAGGTCATCTCGGAGGACACCGACCTGCCCCCCGACGAGTCCATGCTGCTCGCGGTCGGCATGTGCGGCATGGCCCAGATCACGGCGCGCTACTGGCTGGGGTCCGGCCAGCAGCTCCCACGTGATGCTGCGGCGAAGCTGGTCTCGTCGCTGTCCTGGCGCGGTATCCGCGGGTTCCCGATGCACGGGGCGAGCGGGCCGCAGGGGCCGCAGCGCTGACCCGGGGCGCAGAGCCGGGTCGCGGCCCCTCGTTCGCCATGTTCGCTCCCGGCTGCACGGATGGCGGCTTGGAGATCCCCGTGCCGGGCTAATCTTGCTGCGTACCGCGCGGTGGACCGCGCATCCTGGGCCGGGCCCAGGGGGAATCCCCAACCGTCGGAGGGACGAAGCCGTGGAGGTCAAGATCGGCGTGCAGCATGCGCCCCGCGAGATCACCTTGGAGAGCGGGCAGACCGCCGAGGAGGTGGAGCGCGCGGTGGCCGACGCGCTCGTCGGCAAGGCACAGCTGCTGACTCTCGTGGACGACCACGGCCGTAAGGTCCTGGTTCCGGCCGACCGACTGGCCTATGTGGAGATCGGCGAGCCGACCGCCCGCAAGGTCGGCTTCGGCGCGATGTAGTGCTCCAGCGGCCGAGGTGGCGGCCGTGGCCCGCGGACGGCCACCGGAGAAGGGCCACGAGGCGGACAGCTATCCGGCGGCCCGGCGGTCACTCGACCGCCGGGCCGCCGTACATCTGTCCCATCCCGGGGGTTCCGGAGGATTACATTCCGGAGACCAGGGGTACGACCGCCCACGGAAGCGAGCCACAGGGCGGGCACCCCTGCCGAACGGGCCGAGTCGGAGGGAGCGAGGCACCGGGCAGGGGGACATCAACTGCGCGCCCGCAGGCGAGCGACCATGACAGGGACCCGGTTCGCACCTGCCTGACGGTCCTCCCGCCTCCGGCGGGGGTGCCCCGGCTGTACGGGAGGGACAACACATGCTCTGGGAATCGCTCGGCTCGGCACTCATCGGCCTCGCGGTCGCCTACGCGGGGACCCGCTGGCTGCCCGAGCGGCTCCCGGCACGCCCGCTGGTGCTGGTGACCGGCGCGCTCGCCGCGCTGTTCGGCGGGCTGCTCACGTACACGGTGATGGGCGACGGCCATCCGCTCGCGACGCTGCTCGGGGCCCTGGTGGTCGGCGTGGCCCTGCTCTCCCTGCTGATCCGGCCCTCGGGGCGGCGGGTCCGCCGATCAGCCGCGGCCTGACGGACCGCGCCACACCGGCAGCGGGCCGTCGGGCCGGACTCATCTCGTAGGGCGCCGATGCGGCGCCCGACTCAGGCCGCGAGGCCGAGCGCCGCCATGCGCTTGGTGTGCGCCTCGGTGATCCGCGAGAACATCTTGCCGACCTCCGCGAGGTCGAAGCCGGCCGCGACTCCGCCGACGAGCATGGTGGAGAGCGCGTCCCGGTCCGCGACGACCCGCTGGGCCTGGCTGAGGGCCTCTCCCATCAGCCGTCGTGCCCACAGGGCCAGCCGTCCGCCGACGCGCGGCTCGGCTTCGATGGCCGCCCGTACCTTCTCCACGGCGAAGGAGGCGTGACCGGTGTCGTCGAGCACCCGCAGCACCAGCCCCCGGGTGTCGGAGTCCAGACGAACGGCGACCTCCCGGTAGAAGTCGCTCGCAATCGAGTCGCCGACGTACGCCTTGACCAGTCCTTCGAGCCAGTCGGACGGGGCGGTCTGACGGTGGAACTCGTCCAGCGCGGCCGCGAACGGCGCCATGGCCTCGGTCGGCGACTCGTCGATGGCCGCGAGCCGGTCCCGCAGCTGCTCGAAGTGATGGAACTCGGCCGAGGCCATCTTCGCCAGCTCCGCCTTGTCATCCAGCGTCGGCGCCAGCTTGGCGTCCTCGGCGAGCCGCTCGAAGGCCGCCAGCTCGCCGTAGGCGAGCGCGCCGAGCAGATCCACTACGGCGGCCCGGTACTGCGGGTCGGCGGATGCCCCGGCCCAGTCCAGGGCGGCGATCCCGGTGAGCTTCTCGGCGTTGTCGGCAGGGGCCGTGGTCTCGTCAGGCGTCTCCATGGAGCGCACAATAGCCCGCTCCGAGCCGTAGGGAAGTCCCTGGTCAGACAAGCGCGACGCACCGGACGACACGAATGGTCCAACACAGATGCGCGAATCCAGGGTATGGTGGTAATGCACCCGCCGAGTATGGGCGGGTGAACGCATACTGCGTTTTCCGGGGATACTCCCCGGACCCCGCAGCGGATGCCCGGTCGGTGGCCCGATCGGCTCCGACCGACAGCCCTCCCGTGGCGCGTACGGAGATGTACGCGCCGCTGCATGAGGGGCCCGCTCGCGGCGCGCGTGCTCACGCGAGAGCCAGTGGTCCTGCGCCATTACGGCCACCCACGGCCGATCGAATCCCGGCGCGGTTACGACCCCTCCCGCCCCGCCCGCCGCGCTCACAGAAGAGGCGAAACCCTGACTACGTTCCGAGAACTCGGGATCCTTCCCGAAACCGCCGAGGCCCTCGAGGCCGTCGGCATCACCACCCCCTTTCCCATCCAGGAGATGACGCTCCCCGTTGCCCTCTCCGGCAGCGACGTCATCGGCCAGGCCAAGACCGGAACCGGCAAGACGCTCGGTTTCGGCCTTCCGCTGCTGGAGCGCGTCACTGTCCCCGCGGACGTCGAGGCGGGCCGGGCCCAGCCCGAGCAGCTGAGCGACTCCCCGCAGGCGCTCGTGGTCGTCCCCACCCGCGAACTGTGCACCCAGGTCACCAATGACCTGCTGACGGCCGGCAAGGTCCGTAACGTCCGGGTGCTGTCGATCTACGGCGGCCGGGCCTACGAGCCGCAGGTCGAGGCCCTGAAGAAGGGCGTCGACGTGGTCGTCGGCACCCCCGGGCGGCTGCTGGACCTGGCCGGGCAGAAGAAGCTGCGGCTTTCCGCCGTCAAGGTCCTCGTCCTCGACGAGGCCGACGAGATGCTCGACCTGGGCTTCCTGCCCGACGTCGAGAAGATCATCCAGCTGCTTCCGGCCAGGCGCCAGACGATGCTCTTCTCGGCGACGATGCCCGGCCAGGTCATCTCGCTCGCGCGGCGCTACATGTCGCAGCCCACGCACATCCGGGCCACCGCCCCGGACGACGAGGGCCAGACCGTCGCCAACACCACCCAGCACGTCTTCCGCGCGCACTCGCTCGACAAGCCGGAGCTGGTCTCCCGGATCCTCCAGGCCGACGGCCGGGGCCTCGCGATGATCTTCTGCCGTACGAAGCGGACCGCGGCCGACATCGCGGAGCAGCTCGCGCGGCGCGGCTTCGCATCGGGCGCGGTGCACGGCGACCTCGGCCAAGGGGCGCGCGAGCAGGCGCTGCGCGCCTTCCGCAACGGCAAGGTGGACGTGCTGGTGTGCACGGACGTCGCGGCGCGCGGTATCGACGTCGACGGCGTGACGCACGTCATCAACTACCAGTCCCCTGAGGACGAGAAGACCTATCTGCACCGCATCGGCCGCACCGGCCGCGCGGGCAAGTCGGGTATCGCCGTCACGCTCGTCGACTGGGACGACATCCCGCGCTGGAAGCTGATCAACAAGGCGCTGGACCTGTCGTTCGACGAGCCGGAGGAGACGTACTCCACCTCAGAGCACCTCTACGAGCTGCTGGGCATCCCGGAGGGCATCACCGGCATACTGCCGCGCACCGAGCGGACCCGGGCCGGACTGGCCGCCGAGGAGATCGAGGACCTCGGCGAGACGGGCGGCCGGGGGCGCCGGGGCGGCCGTACCGCCGCGGTCCGTGAGGAGCAGCCGAAGCGGACTCCGCGGGCCCGCCGCCGTACCCGCGGCGGCGCGGCCCTGGACGCCACGGACGCCGCCCAGCCCGCGGAGCAGGCGAAGCAGGCCGCCGACACGGCGGAGGGTGCTACGGAGACGGGTGCCGAGGCGAAGCAACCGCGGCGCCGTCGCCGGACGCGTGCGGCGAAGCCGGCGGCACAGCAGGCGGCACAGCAGGCGGACTCGGCTGCGCCGCAGCAGTCCGAGGCGTCCGAGGGCGAGGCCCAGCGGCCCCGCCGTCGCCGCCGTACCCGCTCCGCGGCGGCGCAGTCCGAGGCCGCACCGGAGAACTGACTGTCCGCACCCTGCGGTACGAGCACGGCCGACCCCCAGCGGGTCGGCCGTCGCGTCCGTGAGGCCCGCGGCCCTGCGCCACCTCCCGCGCATAAGGTGAAAGACGCGCGCCGAGACCACCGCGCCGGACTGGACCGACAACCGCCACCGGCCCATCGCGTCGATCACCTCACGATGATCACGCCGGCAACGGCCCCGCTTAGGAGTCCCATGGGCTCGCCCTCCCTGTCGCGGAACGGGGCAGTGGATTCGGTCTCCCGTTGGCGAGGTCCTGGGCCACGGTGATCGCCGGACGGTCCAGGCGCGCTCACCTTCGTCTGCCAGGGAGGTGACGGGTCAGCCGGCGGCCGTCTGCTCCCAGAATGCGGCGAGAGCCAGGGCGGTCGGCTCGGGCCGCTCCGCGCCCGGCGAATGCTCGGCGCCGTCGATCACCGAGCGGTGCGCCGTCAGCCGCTGGGCCATGGCGTCCATGAGGGGCACCGGCCAGGCGTAGTCGACCGTGCCGGACAGTACGTGCTTCGGCAGCGGGACCTCCGCCAGCGTCGCCACCCTGTCCGGCTCGTCGAGCAGCTGCCGGCCGGTGGCGATCAACTGCTCGGGGACCGTGTTGAGCCAACGGCGGTGCAGGAACGCAGCCACTGGCGCCGGTGTCGTCTCCTCCGCCGCCTCCGGCGGATCCAGATCGCGCATCGCGCGCCAGACCGCCTCCATGTCCATCACGGACAACGCGTCGATCAGCAGCTTCGTACGGGCTTGCTGGGGCTCGGCGATGGCGGCAGGACCGGAGCTCATGATGGTGAAGGACCTGAAGGGGGAGGCGTCCTTCAGCACAGCGGCGCGGCTGATCAGCCCGCCGAGCGAGTGACCGAGCAGATGGATGTCCCCGTCCTCCAGCGCGGCGGCCTGAGCCAGCACGTCCTGGGCCAGCTCCTCCTGCGCGTACGCGCTCTCCTCGCGCGGCCCGTCCGACTCGTGCTGCCCGCGCCCGTCGACCGCCACCACGCGGAAACCGCGCCGCGCGAGGGGCTCCAGCAGCGCGATGAAGTCCTCCTTGCTGCCGGTGAACCCGGGCACGAACAGCGCACTGCCGCGCCGCTCCACGCCTGAGGGCGGCACGGCCTCGTGCACGGCGAAGTCACCCCGCGCGGTGCGGAGCCGGTGGGCGCGGGCGCAGGGAGGGAGCGCGAGAAAGGGCGGCCTGCTCATGAGCATGAGGCTAACCGCCCGACGTGACGGCTCGGCGTCACGTGCACGCCCTTGTTCTGACGGGTGGGAGTAACTCCCGTGCTCTGTGTGCCGGATGTGCTGTGAGGCCACGACAGCCGACCTACCTGCGGTTGCCGGACGTGGCGGGCGGTACGCCCCGGCGTCACCGCCCGGGGCTCGGCAGCGCCCTCGCCGCCGGCCGGATCGTGGGCCGCGTAGCCCCCCTTCGCCCGGCCGGAGTCGCGTCCCGCTACCCCCGGCCGTTCAGGCGCCCTGGATCACTTGCGTAACGCCATTGATGATCTGCTGCACGGCGAGGGCCGAGAGCATCATTCCGGCCAGCCGGGTCACCAGCACCACTCCGCCGTCCTTGATCACGCGGATGATCAGCAACGAGTAGCGCATGGTGAGCCAGAGCACGGCATGCATCGCGAGGATGGCCGACCAGACGGACACCTGACCGCCGAGACCGTCCGCGTGCTGCACCGCGAGAATCACCGAGACGATCGCGCCAGGACCGGCGAGCAGCGGCATACCGAGGGGCACCAGGGCCGCGTTGACCTCCTTGCTCTGCGTCGGCTCCTCCGTCTTGCCGGTCAGCAGGTCCAGCGCGATGAGCAGGAGCAGCAGCCCGCCCGCGATCATCAGAGCCGGCACCGAGACATGCAGGTAGTCGAGGATCTGCTGGCCGCAGATGCCGAAGACGGTGATGACCCCGAAGGCGACGGCCGCCGCCTGCCAGGCCATCTTGCGCTGGATCTTGGCGGGGCGTCCCGAGGTCAGGGCGAGGAAGATCGGTGTGATGCCCGGCGGATCCATGATCACGAACAGAGTGAGGAACAGGGACCCGAAGACGGCGAAGTCGAACACGGTGGTGCCCTTGCGGGAGAGGGAACGGGCGGGACGGTCGGGGGGCGCCGAGGCGGCGGTCCCGAAGAGGGAGTCGCTGCGGCCTCAGCCGCCCGTGCCGGGCACGGGGAACGCGCCGGTGGCACGGCGCACGATCTCGCCGTAGATCTCGGGGTCGGTCGTGTACTCGCCGAGGCGGCAGGCCTTGCGGCCGCCGTGGTAGTCGCTGGCGCCGGTGGTCAGCAGACCGAGGTCCGCGGCAAGGCCGCGCAGCCTCGCGCGCGTGGCCGGGTCGTGGTCCATGTGGTCGACCTCGACGCCGTCGAGCCCGGCGGCGGCCAGCTCGGCGATGGCGCTCTCCGGAACGCACTCCCCTCGCCTGGCAGCCATGGGATGGGCGAAGACGGTGACTCCGCCCGCCCCCTTGACCAGCCGGATGGCGTCGAACGGGTCGAGCTCGTGCTTCTCGACGTAAGCGCGGCCGCCGTTGCCGATCCACTCCGGTGTGAAGGCGTCCGAGACGCTGTCGACGACCCCCAGCTCGACGAGTGCCGTGGCCACATGCGGCCGGCCGACCGCCACCCCCGGGACCTTCCTGGTCAGCAGTCCGCTCGGCGACGCAGGAGCACCACCCGCGTCGACGGGGACACCGGCGATCCGCGCCACCTGCTCCCAGGTGATCGGCACGCCCAAGTCGCGCAACCTGGCGACCATGCCCTGCGCGCGGGGCACCCGGTCGTCCCGTACCAGCTCGCGTTCGCGTTCCAGCTCCGGCTCGTCGGGGTCGAAGAGGTACGCCAGCATGTGCACGCCCACGCCGTCGAGCCGGCAGGACAGCTCGGCTCCCGTGACGAGGGTGAGCCCTTCGGGCAGCGCCGCGACGGCCTCCGCGTGTCCGCCCACCGTGTCGTGGTCGGTGAGCGCGACGACATCGAGCCCGGCGGCCCGCGCGTGCCGGACCAGTGCCGCGGGGGTGTCCGTGCCGTCCGAAGCCGTGGAGTGGGTGTGCAGATCGATGCGCACGGCACGGCTCCAGGCTGCGATCGTTCGAACGTAGGGACGCTTCAGGATAACCGGGCCACCGCGGTCTTCCACCCCGCAGGCAGCGGGGATCAGGACAGGATGCGCGGGGAGAGCGCCCCGCAGGGCACCAACTCCACCTCGGCTCCCGCGTCCCGCAGATCCGTGAGCACCAGCTCGTCGTACATCATGAGCCCGGTCTGCTCCGGCCAGACGACCGCCCACAGCCAGAGGCCGCGCGCCTCGCCCGCGAAGACCGCCCGATCCTCGGGGACGCCGCCGACGTGCCACAGCGGAGTGGGGCGGCCGGCCGCGAGCACCTTCACCTGCGGCGGCCCGTCCACGTCCATCTGCGGGCCAGGATCGGGCCCAGGGATCCCGGCGTAGCGCGCGCCGAGTCCGACGCCCAGCTCCTCGGCGACGAGCACCATCTCGCCCATGCCTCCCAGCGGGCCCGGCCCCGAGCAGGCGACGGCGGTCGCGCGGCCGCCGCTGCGGTCATCCCCCGCGCACGCGACGCCCGTGAACAACCAGCCGAGAGGCAGCGGCCAGGGCATCCAGACCGGCACCTTGGCGCGGTTCACAACGACGCCGAGCGCTTCGACACTCGGCGGGATGACCGGCTGCAGGGGGTGCACGGTGCCGTGCACACCGCACTGCCAGGAGTCGGCGAAGAGGCCGGGCGCCCGCACCCGGCCACCGCACTTCGGGCAACTGGGTTCGCCCCTCATAGGCCCCCACGGTCCTCCAGGGCCGTCGCCGCGTCAAGGACGATCACCCGTCCGGACGGGACAACTGCGAATCGGCTCGGAATCAGTGCAGCGGTACGGACGCCCGGAGCGGATCACGCAGATCCGTACCGTGGGTCAGCCACCGCTTCTCCAGTGCGCCCGCGCCGTGCACGCGCTTCCAGGCGGCCTCGTTCGGGGTCATCGGCAGCAGCGGGAGGAAGCGGACCGGATCCATCGGCGGGTCCAGCTCCAGGTCCTCGACCAGACCCCCGGATTCGGCCACGAGCACCGACTGGAAGGGGGCGCCGGGCCACAGCGGCTCGCCGGTGTCCAGCGATGCGCCGGGCGCCACCACGACCCCTTCCACCTGAGGCGACGCGGCGAGGACGGCGAGCGGCCGGAGCACCTTGTCGGTATCGGCCCGCCCGGCCCGCAGGGAGAGCAGCAGCTCGGCGCGCGGGCCGCGCACCGGGTCGGCGAAGACGACCGATGGGGGCGCCGCCATGGGGCTCGTCGGGGGGCGGTGGTCGGACGAGGAGCCGGCCTGGTCGGTCATCGGATGTGCGGACATCCCGAGCGTGGCGTAGCGCACGATGTCGCCGTCGAGGAAGCGGAGGACCTCGATGCGGTCGGCGCCCAGGAAGGTCACCGCGGCGCGGGCGACCGGCTCGCCCAGTGCCGTACGCAACCGGGCCTCGACCAGCTCATGAACGTCTGACATGCCGTGAGCATAGAACGCGTATGCAGGAACCACGGGGGCGGCTTGACACGCCGGTCGGCTGATAGTCTTGGCGGCCGGTCGGGGCAGCGCGCAGCGCATCGTCAGCCCCGGCTGCGGCGCGTGCCGCGATGAGATGTTCCCCCACGGGGGCCGACTGGAGGAGGTGGGGCTGCGATGGATCCGAGTCGACCGTGCAGTACCAACAGCTCTTCCGCACGCCGCCCGTTCATCATGATCTGACGGCCTCCGTACCCCGTAGCCAGGCGGCGAAACCCTCGAGGCTCAGGGCTCTTTCGGAAGAGCGAACTCGTTCCACTCGACCGTGTTGTGAGCGAATGCCGTCACCGTGGCGCAGCGGTACCACCCGCTTTGCCGACGTGCCGAGGACACGTCCGCATTGCCGGGCAGTGCCGGGAACCGCCGCCGACGGCCGGCCCGTGAAGGAGCCTGCCTTGTCGATGATCCGTGAACTGCGCGCCGCCGTACGCCCCGCCCTGCGGCGCGGGACCACCGGCTACGACCCGCGCGCCGCCGACCGGTCCGGCGCGCCCAGCTCCGTGGTGGACTGCGCGGTGTACCGGAACGGGAGCCGGGTCCGCGACCACTTGACCCCGACCGAGGCCATGCGGCGCGTGCGCTCCGAGGGCGGCTTCGCCTGGATCGGGCTGCACGAGCCGACGGAGCAGGAATTCGCCGGTATCGCCCAAGAGTTCGGCCTCCACCCGCTCGCGGTCGAGGACGCGGTCCACGCGCACCAGCGGCCCAAGCTCGAGCGCTACGACGACACGCTCTTCACGGTCTTCAAGACCATCCACTACGTCGAGCACGCCGAGCTCACCGCCACCAGCGAGGTCGTCGAGACCGGCGAGGTGATGTGCTTCACCGGCCAGGACTTCGTCATCACCGTCCGGCACGGCGGCCAGGGCTCGCTCCGCGCACTGCGGCACCGGCTGGAGGACGAGCCGGAGCTCCTCACCAAGGGCCCGTCGGCGGTGCTGCACGCCATCGCCGACCAGGTCGTCGACGGATACATCGCGGTGGCGGACGCGGTCCAGGACGACATCGACGAGGTGGAGATCGACGTCTTCAGCTCGGAGCCCGGAGGCGGCAGCTCGCGGGGCGGCGACGCGGGCCGCATCTACCAGCTCAAGCGGGAGGTCCTGGAGTTCAAGCGGGCCGTCTCGCCGCTGCTGCGGCCGATGCAGCTGCTCAGCGAGCGGCCGATGCGGCTGGTCGACCCCGACATCCAGAAGTACTTCCGGGATGTCGCCGACCACTTGGCGCGGGTGAACGAGCAGGTGGTGTCCTTCGACGAGCTGCTCAACTCCATCCTCCAGGCGAACCTCGCGCAGGCGACGGTGGCCCAGAACGAGGACATGCGCAAGATCACGGCCTGGGCGGCCATTATCGCCGTACCGACCATGATCTGCGGGGTCTACGGCATGAATTTCCGGTACATGCCCGAGCTCGAGTGGAAGTACGGCTACCCGCTGGTGATGACGGTCATCGTGGCCATCTGCTTCTCCATCCACCGGGGCTTCAAGCGCAACGGGTGGCTCTAGGCCTCGACGGGTCCGCTTCGCCGGTCTCCCCTGATCACCAGGGCGAGGCCGGTGAGGATCACGGCGAGCGCCGGATACGCGGCGGACGGCGGGGTCTGGCCGAGCCAGAGGGCCGCGATCAGGGCGGCACTCGGGGTCTCCAGCAGGATCGCGGTCGAGGTGACCGACGGACCGAGGCTGTGTACGACGCGGTTGATGAGGGAGTGCCCGAGCAGCTGCGCGGCGACGGTCAGCAGCGCCAGCTTCAGCCAGGTGTCGCCGCTGTACCCGGAAACGGCGGACCCCGAGACCAGGCAGGTGAGGAGGAGCAGCACGGCCGTCGTGGCGTAACAGACGTACGTGTACGCGGTGGTGCTCACCTGCCGCCGGACCTCGGCCCCGATCAGCACGTACCCCGCTGCCGCCATGCCGCCCGCCAGCGCGAGCGCGTCGCCCGCGAGCGCGCGGGGCGACAGCGACAGGTCGACACCGGTGAGCAGCACCACGCCGAGGAACGCGACCGCGGTACCCACCCAGACCAGGGCCGGCGGCCGGTGACCGCGCAGCCGCAGCAGGAGGGTGGTCCAGATGGGCGTGGTGGTGACGAGGGCCGTGGAGGACGCGACCGACGTCATGTGCAGACTCGGCAGCCAGAGCGCGAAGTGCAGCGCGAGGACGAGCCCCGCGGCAGCCGAGAGCCCCAGGGCCCTGCGGTCCATCCCCAGCAGCTCCGCGCGGTGGCGGAGCAGTGCGAGGGGGGTCAGCGCGCCGACCGCCATCGCATTGCGCCAGAACGCGACGGCGAACGCGGGCGCCGCGGTGGCCGCGACGAGCGGCGCGGACAGGGAGATGCCGGAGACCGCCACCGCGAGCAGAAGGAAATCGAACCGGGCGGCGGCCGTGACCCCAGGCGCGGGGCGGACGCGCTTCGCGGTACGTGCTGAGGCTGCGGGCACCCGCACAGCGTACGGCCCGCTCGCCGCGGCGAGCGGGCCGCCCCGGGGCGCACGGATGCACGCCCGCGCATCGCCTTCCTGAGGCCCGCGAAAGCGGCCAGGGGCGCTGCGAAGCCACCCAACACCCCCCATCGCAACGTGCACCCGACCGCACAAACGCCGCGAGTACGGACAGCAACGGGTGGGCGGGTGGGAGAGACCACACCCCGGCCGGAGGCCGGGGCACCGCGGCGCGGAGCGGCCTCGCCGGCGAGGCGTAGGGTGTTGGGCATGACGCAGAGCCTCATGGACCGTGCCCTCGTCGAGGAGGCCACCAAGAAGTCCGGCCTCATCTGGGTCCAGGCCGATGGCCCCGCCCGTGCCCTGTGGCACGTGTGGCACGAAGGCGCCGCCTGCCTCGTCGGTGATGGCCCAGGAGAGCAGCCGCTCACCGGGCTCGGCCTCGCCGACGGCGCGTCCGTCGCCGTGACCGTGCGCAGCAAGGACAAGGGCGGCCGCCTGGTGACCTGGCCGGCGCACGTCACCGAACTCGCCCCCGGCAGCGAGGCCTGGGAAGCCGCCGTCGCCGAACTGAAGGCGAAGCGTCTGAACGCCCCGGACGCCGAACGGGTCACCGAGCGCTGGGCGCGCGAGTGCCGCGTGCTGCGCCTCGAACCGGCGGGCGCCCTCGCCGAGCTCCCCGACGGCCGGCTGTCCGCCGCGCCGTTGCCGACCCCGGCCACCACCCGTCGGCCGATCCCCGCCGCGCTGCCGAAGCTGCTGCTCCGGGGCAGGCGCAAACGCCGCTAGTCCGCGGTGATCTGCCGCCCGTAGTCGACGACCTGGCCCTTGCCCGGGGCCCGCAGGGTGAAGTCGCTGTTCCAGTCGGCGAGTTGAAGGACGCCCGCGCCGCCCGCGCGCTCCAGGCGCAACGGGTAGGGCGTCCCTTCCAGGGACACGTCCAGCGCACCGCCGTCACCGCCAGCCGTGACCCGGATCGTACGGACCCCACCGACGTCACCACGCTCGCCCACGGCCAGTTCACCGTGCAGGCGGAGCAGCCCGTCGAGCATCAGATCCATGTCGGTGAAGCCGCTGAGCTGCTTGTACGCGGGGTCGGCGCTGGGCACCTTGACGTACTTGTCCTCGAGCTTGTTGGCCGCCTCAGTGACGGCCTTGGATCCCCCGCCGCCCTCCTGACGGACCCAGAAGTTCGCGTCGGCCTTCAGGAAGAGGTCGTCTCCCACCCGCAGCAGCTCGAACGTGCTGCCCTTGGTGGCGACCTGGCCGATCCCGCCGCCCTCCTCGCCGTCCTTCAACCGCATGTCGAGCTTGTACGTGCGCCCGCGGGTGACCACGCTGCCCGACAGCCGTACCGCCTCGGCACCGCCGACGGCCTGCAGAGCCCTGCTCTCGATCTTGGCCGCCGAGAGCTTGCCGAGGCCGTTCGTACCGGCGTCGGGGTCCTCCTCGGCACACCCTGCGAGAGCCGCCGTGAGCCCCGCGCACATCGTCGCCACGATCACCGCGTTCCAAGGACGGGGGAATGCAGTCACGTCCGCTCTGCCTCCTGGATGCGGTTGACCTCGACAGCAGTACGGCGGCAGCGTACCGGGGCCGTTCCCGGTGTCCGGAGGGCAGCCTTCCGGACGCCCGCAGCACGCTGTCGTGGACCGGGGCACGCTAGCCTGAACCCGATATCGCCTTATTTGTTCACCCATACGTCCATGAGGAGGCGAGCGCGATGGCGGCGGGCGCCCCTCGGATCTTCGTCTCGCACCTCGCCGACGTCGCGGTGTTCGACCCGCGGGGCGACCAGGTCGGCCGGGTCCGCGACCTCGTGGTCATGCTGCGCGTCGGCGGCCGGCCCCCGCGCCTGCTCGGGCTGGTCGTCGAGGTCGTCAGCCGCCACCGGGTCTTCATTCCTATGACCCGTGTCACCGGCGTCGAGTCCGGCCAGGTCATCACGACCGGCGTGGTGAACATGCGCCACTTCGAGCAGCGGCCCACCGAGACGCTGGTCCTCGGCGAGCTGCTCGACCGCCGGGTGCGCCTGGTGGACACGGGCGAGGAGGTCACCGTCCTCGACGTCTCGGTGGTCCAGCTGCCGGCACGCCGCGACTGGGAGATCGACAAGGTCTTCGTACGGCGTGGCAAAGGCGGCCGCCTGCGGCGGCGCGGGGAGGCGCTGACGGTCGAATGGTCCGCGGTGACCGGCTTCTCACTTGAGGAGGAGGGCCAGGGAGCCGCCAATCTGCTGGCCACGTTCGAGCAGCTGCGCCCCGCCGACCTGGCGAACGTCCTGCACCACCTGTCGCCCAAGCGCCGGCTGGAGGTCGCGGCGGCGCTCGACGACGACCGGCTCGCCGACGTCCTGGAGGAGCTGCCGGACGACGACCAGGTGGAGATCATCAACAAGCTCAAGGAGGAGCGCGCCGCGGACGTCCTGGAGGCGATGGACCCGGACGACGCGGCAGACCTGCTCTCCGAACTGCCCGACGAGGACAAGGAGCGGCTGCTCAAGCTGATGCAGCCGCAGGACGCGGCCCCACTGCGGCGCCTGCTGACGTACGAGGAGAGCACCGCCGGCGGGCTCATGACCACCGAGCCGATCGTGCTCCGCCCGGACGCCACGGTCGCCGTCGCCCTCGCCCAGGTGCGCGACCCGGACCTCTCCCCCGCGCTCGCCGCCCAGGTGTACGTGTGCCGCCCGCCGGACGAGACACCGACGGGGAAATACCTCGGGGTGGTGCACTTCCAGCGGCTGCTGCGCGAACCGCCGTACACCCTCGTCGGCGCGATCGCCGACACCGGGCTCAGCCCACTGCCGCCGAACGCCCCGCTGTCCGCGCTGACCAGCTATCTCGCCACGTACAACATGGTCGCGGCGCCGGTCGTCGACGAGGCCGGGCACCTGCTGGGGGCCGTCACGGTCGACGACGTGCTGGACCATCTGCTGCCCGACGACTGGCGGGAGACGGCCGTGCACGAGCCCTGGGGAGGCGCCCATGCCGGCTGACCGCACAGAGCAGCGCCCCGAGCGCCCCCGGATCCGGCTCGACCAGCCGCGGCCGCGCCGTAGACCGCTGCTCCCGGAGTACGACCCCGACGCGTTCGGCCGCCTCTCCGAGCGGATCGCGCGCCTTCTGGGCACCGGGCGCTTCATCGTCTGGATGACCGGCGCCGTCGCCGTCTGGGTGCTGTGGAACGTGGCCGCGCCGGCGAGCCTGCGCTTCGACGAGTACCCCTTCATCCTTCTGACGCTGGCCCTGTCACTGCAGGCCTCGTACGCCGCCCCGCTGATCCTGCTCGCCCAGAACCGGCAGGACGACCGCGCCCGGGTCGACCTCGAGCAGGACCGCGGGCGGCACGAGCGCAGCATCGCCGACACCGAGTACCTCACCCGGGAGGTGGCGGCGCTGCGGATGGGCCTCGGGGAGGTCGCCACACGTGACTGGATCCGCTCGGAGCTGCAGGACCTGATGCGGGAGCTGGACGAGATGCGGGAAAGCGATCTTTCCCAGGAGCGCTGAGGCGGCGCGGCCACCGGGCAGGTCGATGGGGCTGTGACGCCGCACACCGGCGGTCCTGAAGCCCGCGCCGGCGCCGTACCATCGACGGTATGGCTACCGACACTGCCCCAGGCTCCACCCCGCGTGAGGACGCGGTCCGCGCCGCGCTCGCGACGGTGAACGACCCCGAGATCCACCGCCCCATCACGGACCTCGGGATGGTCAAATCGGTGGAGATCGCGGCGGACGGAGCGGTCGCCGTCGGCATCTATCTGACCGTGTCCGGCTGCCCCCTGCGCGAGACGATCACCCGCGAGGTCACCGCGGCGGTCTCCCGGGTCGAGGGCGTGACGGGCGTCAACGTCGCGCTGGACGTCATGAGCGACGAGCAGCGGCGGGAGCTGGCCGCCTCGCTGCGCGGCGGGCAGGCCGAGCGCGAGGTGCCCTTCGCCAAGCCCGGCTCGCTGACCCGGGTCTACGCGGTGGCCTCCGGCAAGGGCGGAGTCGGCAAGTCCTCGGTGACGGTCAACCTGGCCGCGGCGCTGGCCCGGGACGGCCTGAAGGTCGGCGTCGTCGACGCGGACATCTACGGTCACTCCGTACCGCGCATGCTCGGTGTGGAGGGCCGTCCCACCCAGGTCGAGAACATGATCATGCCGCCCTCGGCGAACGGCGTGAGCGTCATCTCCATCGGCATGTTCACGCCGGGCAACTCCCCCGTGGTGTGGCGCGGGCCGATGCTGCACCGGGCGCTCCAGCAGTTCCTCGCCGACGTCTGGTGGGGCGATCTGGACGTCCTGCTGCTCGACCTGCCGCCGGGGACGGGTGACATCGCCATCTCGGTGGCCCAGCTGGTGCCGAACGCCGAAATCCTCGTGGTGACGACGCCTCAGCAAGCCGCGGCCGAGGTCGCGGAGCGAGCCGGAGCGATCGCCGTGCAGACCCACCAGAAGATCGTCGGCGTGGTCGAGAACATGTCCGGGATGCCCTGCCCGCACTGCGACGAGATCGTGGACGTCTTCGGCAGCGGCGGCGGTGCCCGGGTCGCCGACGGGCTGACCCGGATCACGGGCGCCGAGGTGCCGGTTCTGGGCACCATCCCGATCGACGTGCGGCTGCGGGAAGGCAGCGACGAGGGGAAGCCCGTCGTCATCACCGACCCGGACTCGCCGGCGGGCAGCGCACTGCGGGACATCGCGGGCAAGCTGGGCGCGCGGCAGCGCGGCCTGGCCGGCATGTCGCTGGGGATCACGCCGCGCAACAAGTTCTGAGGACTTCGGCGGATTCGGCAGATGACGCCGGCGGGGCCCGCACCCGGAACCGTACGGACCGGGGGCGGGCCCCGCCGCCTCACTCCGCGTACTCGGCGATGTCCTTGATGACCGAGAAGCCGAGGCCGTAGGCGCTCATTCCGCGCCCGTACGCCCCGATGTGCACCCCGGTGCCCGCACCGGCTCCACCGAAGCGGCTGTCGCCGCGCCCATAGGTGGCCGATCCGGCGAGCACCCAGCCGTACTCGGACTCGCGGTAGTGGAACGGCGTCGGCACCCCGTCCACCGGCAGCGTCAGGGTCGTCCAGGCCGGCCCTTCCAGGTCGTCGGCCAGCTCCCAGGCGATCGCGGTCTGCTGCTCCAGCCAGTCGTCGCGCAGCGCGCGCTCCATCTGGGACGGCCAGGTGCAGGAGAGCAGGCCGGATCCGGCCAGCCAGGCCACCGAGGAGACCGAGGTGGCCTCCAGGACGCCCGTGCCGTCCGCGCTGCGCCGCACCGGTCGGCCGGCGACCGTCACGACGACTGCGAACCGCTGCTTGTGATGCTCGGCCTCGACTCGGACGGTGGGCTCCTCGCCGTGACCCGTCGAACCGTACTCGACCGTGCCGTCGGCGGCCGTGCCCACCTGCATCGGCCAGCGCGGGCCGGTGAACGCCTCGTCCAGCCCGTACCAGGGAAAGTCGGCCAGGAGATAGCCGTCGAGGCTGCCGCGTGTGCCCGGCATGTCCCGTGCCTCTCGTCCGGCCTCCACGTCGTCGGGCGTGCTGGGCGCGCCGGGCGATACGTTCGCCCCTGCCCGACTCGTCGTCTCCATCTGCGTGGCGCCTCCTCGTAGCCCCGTCAGTCTGAGGGTGATTCACCCACCTCGACGATCTCACCCCGGACACAGGGAGGATAGCCACACTGGTCGGTTCTGTCGGACATACGGGGGATCAGGTGGCGTCGGAGTCAAAGGGCGGACGCTCGCCCTGGTCGAGTGAATCGCGCTTGCGCAGCAGGTCGGAGCCCCCGGAGCCGCTGGCAGCGGTGCCCGAGGACGTGCCGGAGGACTCTTTGGAGCTGCTGCCGCCGACCGTGGCGGTGTCACTCGCCCGACCGTTCACCGCGTCCGTGATCTCGGACATCTCCTTGCGGAAGTCGAAGCCGTTGCGGATCTCCTTGAGCCCCAGGTCGTCGTTGTCCATGAGCTGCTTGCGGACGAACGTCTTGGGGTTGAGGTCCTCGAACTCGAAGTCCTTGAACTCCGGTCCCAGCTCGGAGCGGATGTCCGCCTTGGCGTTCTCGGAGAAGTCGCGGATCTTGCGGATGAACCGGGAGATGTCCTGGATCAGCTTGGGAAGCTTGTCCGGACCGAAGATGAGCACCGCAAGGATCAGGAGCGCGACCAGCTCGAGTGCGCCTATGTCATTGAACACCTTGCAGCTCCTTGAGATGTCCACGGCCCGCAGGTCGGATGGGGTCTTCCGCCGGAGGTAGGGGACGGTCCGGGCTCCCGGCCCCTCCCCTGGTGGCGGCGCGGCGAACTCCACCACGGTACCCGGCGGCGCGGGGTCGGTGGTACCGAAGCCCTCGTCCCCGTCGGCGGGCGCCGGGGACGTTCGCTCGCTGGCCGCCTGATGGTCACCCGCGAGGGGGTGGGCAGCTCCGGCCCGGCGTGCCCGGCGTGAACCGCGGTCCGGCCTCCGGCGATTCAACCGCCGTTCGCTGTCCCCAGGACCAGCCGCAGCGCGCGCTTCTTGCCGTCCCGCTCCAGCGTCAGTTCCAGCCGGTCGCCGGGGCGGTGGCTGCGGATCTTGACGATCAGCTCCTCGCCGCTGTGGACGCGGGCGCCGTCCACCTCGGTGATCACATCGCCGGGCTCGATTCCGGCCTTGTCGCTGGGGCCTCCCGGGGTTACCGGGGAACTGCCGGGGGTGCTCTTGGTGCCAACCCGGGCGCCGTCCCCCGTGTACTCCATGTCGAGGGTGACGCCGATCACCGGGTGGGTGGCCTCGCCGGTGTTGATCAGCTCCTCGGCGACCCGCTTGCCCTGGTTGATCGGTATGGCGAAGCCGAGGCCGATGCTGCCGCCCTGAGCGCCGTCCAGGCCATCGCCCAAGCCGCTGTCGGCCGCCTTGATGGCGCTGTTGATGCCGATGACGCGCGCTTGGGAGTCCACGAGCGGGCCACCGGAGTTGCCCGGGTTGATGGGAGCGTCGGTCTGCAGTGCGTCGACGTAGCTCACATCGCTGCCGTCGCCCTTCTGGCCACCGGCGGTGATCGGCCGTTCCTTGGCGCTGATGATTCCGGCGGTGACGGTGCCGGCCAGGTCGTAGGGCGCACCGATCGCGACGACCGGGTCGCCGACCCGTACCGAATCGGAGTTGCCGAGGGTCAGCGGCTTGAGCCCGGAGACCCCCTTGACCCTGACGACCGCGAGATCGTAGCCGGTGTCGCGTCCGACGACCTCGCCGCCGGCCACCTCGCCACCGCTGAAGGTCACGGATATCTCGCCGTCCGAGCCGGCGGGCTGCACGACGTGATTGTTGGTCAGAATGTGGCCCCGCCGGTCGAGGACGAAGCCGGTGCCGGTGCCTGCCTGCTTGTCGCCGCCCTGGACGTGGAGCGTGACGACGCCGGGCAGGGCGGTGGCGGCGATCCCGGCGACGCTCTCGGGGTCGCGGTCGCGTGGCTCGGCGTCGGCCTGCGGCAGCCTGACCTCCGTGATGCCGCCGGTGCGCTCGATGTACGCGCCGATGCCGCCGCCGATGCCACCGGAGACGAGGGCGAGCAGCAGTGCCCCGACGAGGAGACTCCCGGCGCGCCGCGGCGTCCGGCTCGCGGGCGGTTCGAGCCCGCTGCCGACAGCGGCGATGGCCGCGGGGCCCGGGACGCTGCCGGACCCTCCACCGCCGAAGGCAGGGGGAGGGTCGTAGTGCTGCCACTGGCCTGTCGCCTGCCGGGGGACGGCACCTGCGGGCAGTGGTGTGGCGACCGGGGGCAGCGGCGTGCCTCCCGGGGGAGTGGCTGCCGGCGCGGGTACGGGATGGGGCGCCGCTGCGGCTGTTACCGCCGGAGGTATGTGCGTGCCGTGCGCGGGAGTTGCCACGGGTCGCTGCACCGGCGGCGCGGGCGCCCACGGCCCCGGCTCCCCGTACGGCGGCGTCCCGTACGGATCCGGTGCGTGCCGCGGCTGTACCGCCTCCTGTCCCCCGGCCAAGCCGCTGCCGAGCTGCCCCGCAGCGCGGCCTTGACCGGGTATCTGCCCGGCCGCAGGCGGCCGGGCAGATACCGCACCCGCTTCCGCCGGACCCCCGCCGCGAGACGGTGCGCCACCGGGGCTGTCGCCTTCGGTGTGCCCGCCTGACGGTGCGCCACCGGGGCCGCCCCTGACGGTTTGCCCGCCCGGCGGGGCCGCGTCGCCCTCCCTGTCGCCCGCCGCGGCAGGTGCATCGGCATCGCTCTGCAACGCCTCGGGCGCCGCGGGGCTGACTGCCTCCGCCATGGCGGGCCGAACCCCCTCGCCTTTCCGTCCATCCGACGGGCCGTCGGCCAGCTCACCCCGAGAGGCCGACGCAGAACCGTCCCCCGCCGCACCGTCCTCCGCACCCGACTCGGGCCGGGCCGACGACTCGCCGGAAGGGACGTCGGCGCCGGGCAGAGCCCCGGCGCCGGCGGGTGCGCTCGAGGCGACATCATGGCGCTGCGGGGCCCCTGATGGGGCGCTCGATGGGCCGCTCGTCGAGTCGGCGCCGGACGGCAGGCCACTCCCGTCGACGACGGGAGTGGCCTCGGTGGTCTCCAGGGGTGCGGTGTTTCCCGGGTGGCCGCCGAGGCCACGCCGGGGTCGGCTCCACCACTTCGGCTTCGGCCCGGCGGCCTTCCCCTCGTTCATGCTCTCCCCAAAGTTCGCCCACGGCCGCCACGGGCCGTGCCACCAACCGGCCCGCACCAGCGGTCCTTCGGGGATTCAACCAGGTCCCCGCAGCTCCGCGCAGCGATCTGTCAGTGGGCAGGGGCGTGGGATCGCTCAGACGCGGTCGCCGAACCGACAAGCGGTGCCGCCCGGTTCGGCTGCGGGGAGGGGGGCGAGGCGTGGTGGCTCGCCGCCGGAGAGGAGGTGAGACCGGCCAGGATGCCGCCGAAGGGGGCAGCATCCTGTGCACCGGGGGCCACTGGGGGGCGTATCAGCGGTGACAGCACCATCGATGCCGGCAGCTGAGCCGACGCGTGCGTGGTCGGCGCGAGGAACGACGGTCCAACGCCCTCCGGTGCTCGGAGCAGGAAGGGATGAGTGTCCGATGCGGCCAGCAGCGCGTCACCACCGCTCACCGATACCGCGCCACCCGGCTGGGGCGTACGCGCGGGTCTCGCCGTAGCGCCCGTGCCCTCACCGCGTCCGGACTGCGCATCGACGGCCGCCTCGAGCGGCAGCGCTCCACCGAGCGCGAACGCCGCCAGCGACACCGCTCCGGCCGCGGCGAACGCGAGCCGCCGGCCTCGGGAGGCCGACCGCTCCATGTCGTGGATGCGGAATCCGCTGTCCCGGGACGCGCGCCGGCCGCCATGGCTGTCGGCCGGGACGTAGGCGAAGCCTCCCGTGCGCACACCGAAGACCCCGCCGGCGCCCTGACCGAACGGGCCGACCGGGCCGTCGTTCTCGTCCGACAGCCCCTGCAGCCGGGCGAGCAGCCTCTCCGACGGCGGCGGTGGTGCCGCCTCGGCGAAGACATTCTTCAGCTGCCGTTGGGCCTCGGCCTCCGCCTTGCAGCCCCAACAGGTCGCCAGATGCGCCAGCACCCGCTCGCGGGTCTCGTGCTCGAGCTCACCGTCGACCAGGGCGGCCAGATGGTCGCCCAGGTGCTGTTCCACGGGGCTCGCGCCGCCTGATCCGGTCACGCTCCCCCGCCCTCTCCTGCGATGGCCGGGAAGACGGTGGCGAGAGAGCGCTGCTGCTCGGCGCGGGCCTCGGGCGACCGGTGCTTGAGTGCCTTGCGCAGATGGGAGCGGCCGCGGTGGATGCGACTGCGGACGGTGCCGAGCTTCACACCGAGGGTCGCGGCGATCTCCTCGTACGACAGCCCCTCGATGTCGCACAGGACCACGGCCGCACGGAACTCCGGCGCCAGGGTGTCCAGCGCCTGCTGCACATCGGCGTCGAAGTGACTGTCGTGGAAGTGCTGCTGCGGCGAGGGCTCACGGCTCGGCAGCCGCTCGGCGGCGTCGTCACCGAGCGCGTCGAACCGGATGCGCTGGCGCCGCCGGACCATGTCCAGGAAGAGGTTGGTGGTGATCCGGTGCAGCCACCCCTCGAACGTGCCGGGGGTGTAGGTGGACAGCGATCGGAAGACCCGGACGAAGACCTCCTGGGTGAGATCCTCCGCGTCGTGCTGGTTCCCCGTCAGGCGATAGGCCAGGCGGTACACCCGCGCACTGTGCGTGCTGACGATCTCCTCCCAGGTGGGAGGCGCCCACGTCTGCGCGTCCTGCTGGCCACCGAAGGACGCGGTGCCGGAGAAACTTGCGGTCGTCGGCGCGGAGTCGGTGGTTCGAACGCGGAAACGGTCAGCAGTGTCGGTCACGGATCTCGGCTCGCCGGCCGACCTGCGAAAGCGCCTCAGCACTCGGCGGTCACCGGCCGTAGCCGCACCTCCCCTGTCGGCTCTGGTGGTGTCCAGTAGAGCCCCTACCATATCCACCTCGCCCGTTAGCTCCGGATAAGGATCTTTGACCCTGTTTTTGGCCACCACTCCCCCGTTCTCTCCTACCCGTCCCCTCCCTGGTAACGCCCGGTCCCATCAGCGGGTTCCCGGGCCAACGGATACAGTCACGTTTGCGTCGACTACGGGGACAGGAGAGGGCCATTACCGGCAACCGGCAGACGAGCTGGGCGTTCGCCGATGCGTTCGTCGCCGAGGACGAGGCGCTGCGCTGGGCCCGTGACCGGGCCCGAGAGGCGGGCCTGCGCTCGGTGTCGACCGGCACCGGCGCCGCACTGCGCCTGCTCGCCGCCGCCGTGGACGCGAAAGCCGTCGCCGAGATCGGCACCGGGACCGGGGTGTCCGGAATTCATCTGCTGCACGGCATGCGCCCGGACGGCGTGCTGACCACCGTGGACCCCGATCCGGAACGCCAGCAGTTCGCGCGCCAGGCCTTCCGCGCCTCCGGCTTCGCCGGGAATCGCGCCCGAATCATCCCGGGCCGGGCGCTCGACGTCCTGCCCCGCCTCGCCGACGGCGGCTACGACCTGGTGTTCTGCGACGGCGACCGGATGGAGTGCCTGGACTACCTCGCTGAATCGTTGCGGCTGCTGCGACCGGGGGGCCTGGTCGTGTTCGAGGGCGTCTTCGCGGACGGCCGCACCGTGGACTCCGGCGCCCAGCCCGCCGAGGTGCTGCGGCTGCGCGAACTGCTGCGCACCGTACGGGAGAGCACGGCGCTGCTGCCCTCGCTGCTGCCGGTCGGCGACGGCCTGCTCTGCGCGGTCAAGCGCGGCTGATCGCCAAGGCCGGGGGCACCGGACCCGGGCCGGACACGCCGCTGCCCCGGTGGATGGCCCTCCCCCTGGGGCGGGCCCCATCCACCGGGGCAGTGAAACGTGATGTTGGCCCGGTGCCTAGCCGACGACCTTCTTCAGGGCGTCGCCGAGCGCGTCGGCCTCGTCCGGCGTGAGCTCGACAACGAGCCGACCGCCACCTTCGAGCGGAACGCGCATGACGATGCCCCGCCCCTCCTTGGTCACCTCGAGCGGGCCATCGCCCGTACGCGGCTTCATGGCCGCCATGCTCGTTCCCCTTCCTGAAACCAGCTCATCGTCAGCCGACGGCCCCATGACAGGCACCGCGTCATCGGCATCGAACACATTGCTTCCAGGCCATTATCCCGCATGGCGGGACCCGATGACCAACATCGGTCGGCATCCCTTCTGCAACGCGCTCTCGCAAAACCACCCAATTCGGCGATCCGCCTGCGATACTGCGCCGCTGCTCGACCGCAGGTGGGGAGCGTCTGTTTGACGCAGGTCACACACCCGCCGCCGATGCCACGGTCCGTGATCTCCGCCATGCTGTCCCGTGACTGATCACTGCCCGAGCGCTACGGAGGGGACCCCGCGATGGCCGACACCGTGCTCCACGAGGTGACCGACGGACTCGCGACGATCACGCTGAATCGTCCCGACGCCATGAACGCCCTCAACACCGAGACCAAGATCGCGCTCCGCGACAGCCTGCACCGGGCCGCGGACGACCCCGCCGTACGGGCCGTGCTGCTCATCGGCAGCGGACGCGCCTTCTGCGTGGGTCAGGACCTCAAGGAGCACATCGGTGCCCTGTCGGCCGACCGTGAGACGGGGAGCCGCGTCACGATGAACACGGTGCCGGAGCACTACAACCCCATCGTCACGGCGATCGCCGAGATGCCGAAGCCGGTGGTGGCCGGGGTCAACGGGGTGGCAGCGGGGGCCGGAGCGGGCTTCGCCTTCGCCGCGGACTACCGCGTCGTCGCAGACACCGCGGCCTTCAACACCTCGTTCGCCGCAGTCGCGCTCACTGCCGACTCGGGCGTCTCCTGGACCCTGCCACGGCTGGTCGGCCACGGCCGTGCGGCGGATCTGCTGCTCTTCCCGCGCAATGTGCCCGCTCAGGAAGCGCTGGAACTGGGCATCGCCAACAAGGTGGTCCCCGCGGCCGACCTCGCCGCCGAGGCGGAGGCCGTCGCACGGCGGCTCGCGGCGGGGCCCACCGCCGCATACGCCGCGCTCAAGGAGTCGCTCGCCTACGGGTCCGGGCACGGGCTGGCCGACACCCTGGCGAAGGAGGAGGAACTCCAGGCCCGCGCCGGCGCCTCGGAGGACCACTGGATCGCGGTGCAGACCTTCGTGAAGAAAGAGAAGCCGGACTTCACCGGACGCTGAGCGGTCGGCCGCCGGCCCCCTCCGCGCGGCGTGCGACGCAATCGGCCAGGTGGTCGTCGACCAGCCCGCAGGCCTGCATCAGCGCGTAGGCCGTGGTCGGTCCGACGAAGCGAAAGCCTCGCTTCTTGAGGTCCTTGGACAGGGCGGTGGACTCCGGCGTGATCGCAGGGACGTCGGCGATCGTGCGCGGCGCGGAGCGGCCGGCCGGATCGGGGGCGTACGACCAGATCAGTGCGTCCAGTTCGCCGTCCGCCAGCTCCGCGGCGACCCGTGCGTTGGCGATGGACGCCTCGATCTTGGCGCGGTTGCGGATGATGGCGGCGTCGGCCAGCAGCCGGTCCACGTCGACGTCAGTGAAGGCGGCGACGGCCGGGATCGAGAAGCCCTTGAAGGCGGCGCGGAACCCCTCGCGGCGGCGCAGGATCGTCAGCCAGGACAGCCCCGACTGGAACGCCTCCAGGCACAGCCGCTCGAACAGCGCGTCGTCACCGTGGACCGGGCGGCCCCACTCGGTGTCGTGGTACGCCAGGTACTCCTCGGCGGACAGGCCCCACGGGCAGCGGAGCCGGCCGTCCGGCCCAGGTACGGCCCCCGGGCCCACGGTCATGAGCGGGGCCCGCGAGTCCCGGGCGTCCACGGTTCGTCCGGGCCCTGAGTGTCCCGCGGACCGCCCTCATCAGGCTTCCTGAGGTGCGGCCGCCGGCCGAACGCCGAGGCCTGGGCGCCCGCGAGGGCCGCCTCCAGCTCGGCGATCCGCGCGTCGCGCTCGGCGAGCTCCGCACCGAGCCGGTCCAGTACGTCGTCGACGTCCGCCATGCGATAGCCACGCGCGGCCATGGGCAGCCGCAGCGCCTCGACGTCGGCGCGGCCGACGGGCCGGTCGGCGGGCAGCGAATCCTGGAGCCGGTCCGGCTGCGCGTCCGGCAGGGCGACGCCGTCGTCACCGCCGACCACGACGAGCGTGACCGCGGCCACTACCGCGATCAGCGTGACGAGCAGGAACCAGAACACGACGATCTCCCCGGGCCGTACGGACTGTCCGTCCCGATCGTGCCACGGATGGCCTCCGGCGCGGACCCCGGGGAAGAACCCCGCACCCACCACCGGCCTCCGGCCCGCACCAGCGCGGCCCGCCCGACGGCGCACCGCCATCAGCCCACACCACCGCCCGGGCACGGACGCAGGAACAAACCGCACCCCGCACCCCGCGGCCAAACTCACCGTCGGCAGTCTCACCGCCTCGGCCGGGCCCGGACCCGTGAACGAGCCCGCCGGCCCGCGACGCGCGCTCCGCAGGGAAAGACCGCGCGCCCAGCGCAGGAGGGCGTCCCGAGAGAGGTTGCAGTAGTCGGGAAGCTCGAGGAGCTGGGGCCGGCGACGCGCTGGGCTGGCGCCCGGGGCGCCCACCGGCAGAGTTAGGGTCGATCACGACCCGCCACCGAGGTGTCGGCGGGTCGTGATCGACCGCCGCCTCGCGGGTGCGGGGCGCAGCCCTGCCGTCCTTCGGGCGGCCCGAGGAGGTTACGCGTGGTGCTGCGGCTGGGGACGCGCGAGTTCGGCGAGCACGAGCCGGTGATCATGGCCATCGTGAACCGCACCCCGGACTCGTTCTACGACCAGGGCTCGACGTTCCGCGACGAGCCCGCGCTCGCCCGCGTCGAGCAGGCGGTCTCCGAAGGCGCCGCGATCATCGACATCGGCGGGGTTAAGGCGGGCCCCGGCGACGAGGTGACCGCCGAGGAGGAGGTACGCCGCACCGTCGGCTTCGTGGCCGAGGTCCGCAGCCGCCACCCCGACGTGGTCATCAGCGTCGACACCTGGCGGCACGAGGTCGGTGAGGCCGTCTGCCAGGCGGGGGCCGATCTGCTCAACGACGCCTGGGGCGGCGTCGATCCGCAGCTCGCCGAGGTCGCGGCCCGGCACGGCGTCGGACTGGTCTGCACGCACGCCGGCGGCGTCGAGCCCCGCACCCGCCCGCACCGCATCGCCTACGACGACGTGATGGCCGACATCCTGCGCGTCACCGTCGGACTCGCCGAGCGCGCCGTCGAACTGGGCGTACGGCGTGACGCCATCCTGATCGACCCGGGGCACGACTTCGGGAAGAACACCCGGCACTCGCTCGAGGCGACGCGGCGGCTCGGCGAGATGACGGCCACCGGCTGGCCGGTGCTGGTGTCGCTGTCGAACAAGGACTTCGTCGGCGAGACCCTCGACCGCCCCCTGAAGGAACGGCTGACGGGAACGCTCGCGACGACTGCTGTCTCGGCCTGGCTGGGCGCCCAGGTCTACCGGGTGCACGAAGTGGCCGAGACCAAGCAGGTGCTCGACATGGTCGCCTCGATCCAGGGTCGCCGGCCCCCGGCGGTGGCCCGCCGGGGACTCGCCTGAAGGTCCCGCGGCCGATCGCCACGGAGTCTGCGACCCTCGCGGCTGGAAGCGCCCCTCGGTCCGACGGGTCGCCCGCGGTCCGGCCCCTCAGAACGCGCGGCGCTCAGAGCCCGCCCGCCTCCATCGTCACAAGCGAGACCGCCTCGTCCACGTCATCGGTCAGATGGAACAGCTCGAGGTCCTTCTCGGCCGCCTTGCCGTCCGCGATCAGGGTGTGGCGCATCCAGTCGACCAGGCCCTTCCAGTAGTCCGTCCCGAAAAGAACGATCGGGAAACGGGTCACCTTCTGGGTCTGGACGAGGGTCAGGGCCTCGAACAGCTCGTCCAGCGTGCCGAATCCGCCCGGCAACACCACAAAACCCTGCGCGTACTTCACGAACATCGTCTTGCGCACGAAGAAGTAGCGGAAGTTCACCCCGATGTCGACGAATCCGTTGAAGCCCTGCTCGTAGGGCAGCTCGATGCCGAGACCGACGGAAACACCGCCCGCCTCGAAGGCGCCCCGGTTGGCGGCCTCCATCGCGCCGGGACCACCGCCGGTGATCACTCCGAAGCCCGCCCCCACCAGCGCCTTGCCCAGCCGCACCCCGGCCTCGTACTCGGGCGTGCCCTCCCCCGTACGGGCCGAGCCGAACACGCTGATCGCCGGACCGAGTTCGGCGAGGGCACCGAATCCCTCGACGAACTCCGACTGGATCCGCATCACCCGCCACGGGTCCTGGTGGACCCAGTCCGAAGGTCCCTGGGTGTCCAGCAGCCGCTGGTCGGTCGTAGTCGGCAGCACCTGCCCACGGCGGCGTACGACGGGGCCCAGCCGCCGCTCCTGCCACTTAGCGGCTTGCGGCTCCGCGAGCCGCCCCTCGAGCTCCTCCCGGAGCCGCTCCGACGGTTGAGGCTGCTGGGACTCATGGGACTCCTGGGACGTGCGGTCTCCCTCCGCGTTGTTCATGGCGTGCTCCCTCCGCATCGGGGCCTCCCCGCCGAAGGCAGGGGAAGGGTCGTTCAGTGCAGGGTACGCATCCGGACATGACGAGCGAGGGAACTCAGCTGGTCAGCCAGGCGCGCAGATTCTGCTCCGCTTCCAGGACCGCGGCGACGGACACATGCTCCTCGCGGGTGTGCGCGAGCTTGGGGTCACCGGGCCCGTAGTTGACCGCGGGCACCCCGAGGGCCGAGAACCGGGCCACATCGGTCCAGCCGTACTTCGGCGCGGGCTCGGTGCCAATGGCCTCGACGAACGCCGCAGCGGCCGGATGGGACAAACCGGGCAGCGCGCCGGGGGCGGAGTCGGTCAGCACCACGGTGAACCCGTCGAAGACCTCCCGCACATGCGCGAGCGCTTCCGCCTCCGTACGGTCCGGCGCGAAGCGGAAGTTGACGTTCACAGCGCACGAGTCCGGGATGACATTGCCCGCGTGTCCGCCTTCGATCATCACGGCGTTGAGGCCTTCGCGGTAGGTGAGGCCGTCGATGTCCACGCGCCGGGGGTCGTACGCGGCGAGGCGGGCGAGGATCGGTGTGGCCTTGTGGATGGCGTTCTCGCCGAGCCAGCTGCGCGCGGAGTGGGCGCGCCTGCCCGTGGTCTCGACCCGCACCCGCAGGGTTCCCTGGCAGCCGCCTTCGACCTTGCCCTCGGACGGCTCCAGCAGCACGGCGAAGTCGCATGCCAGCCACTCGGGGTGGTGCTCGGCCAGCCGCTTCAGGCCGTTGAGTTCGGCCGCGACCTCCTCGTGGTCGTAGAACACGAAGGTGAGGTCGCGGTTGGGCTCGGGCAGCTGAGCGGCGACGGCCAGCTGGACGGCGACACCGGACTTCATGTCGGAGGTGCCGCAGCCCCAGAGCACCCCATCCGCATCGAGCCGGGAGGGGACGTTGTCGGCGATCGGCACGGTGTCGATGTGTCCGGCGAGGACAACCCGCTCCGGGCGCCCCAGGTTCGTACGGGCCACGACCGCGTCCCCGTCCCGGTCGACGGTCAGATGGGGCAACTCGCGCAGCGCCGCCTCGACGGCATCCGCCAGCGCCTTCTCCTCGCCGCTCTCGGACCGGAAGTCGACGAGCTGTGCGGTCAGCGCCGCGGCGTCCAGGGACAGATCGAGCGTGGAGTGATCCATGAGGCGACCCTAGCCCGTCGGGAGGCGTAAGTTCCCGGCCGGTACGGTGGGGGCCGTGTCCAAGCCGACCTCACCCCCCCGTCGTCGTGGCCGGCTCCTGCGCATCGGCGCGGCCTGCACCGTGCTGCTGGCGCTAGCCGGCTATCTGATCGTGCAGCTCCGCAGCACCACCGGCCCCAGCGCACCGCGCTGCACCGTGAGAGCCGGGGGCAAGCACGGCACCACGTACGAGCTGCGGCCGGAGCAGGCCGCAAACGCCGCGACGATCGGCGCTGTCGGGTCCTCGCGTCGGCTGCCTGAGCGTGCGGTCACCATCGCGCTCGCCACCGCCATGCAGGAGTCCGATCTGCGCAACATCCGTTACGGGGACCGGGACTCGCTCGGGCTCTTCCAGCAACGCCCCTCACAGGGCTGGGGCGGCGCGAAGCAGATCATGAACCCGGCCTACGCGGCCGGGAGGTTCTACGAGCATCTGGTGGAGGTGCCCGGCTATTCAGAGCTCCCGCTGACCGTTGCCGCACAGAAGGTGCAGCGCAGCGGCTACCCGCAGGCGTACGCCAAGCACGAGCCGAACGCCTCGCTGCTCTCGTCCGCGCTCACCGGCCGCGCCCCCGCCACGCTCAGCTGCACCACGGGGTCCGGCGACCGTACGCCGGGCGATCCCGCGCAGGTGCGGGCCAGACTGCAGCGCGATTTCGGGCCGAAGGTGTTGCCGCGCATCGAGGCCCCGGGGCGGGGGCAGGGAGTCTCGGGCAGCAGCGGGAGCGAAAGCAGCGGTTCTCGTTCGATCGTCGAGGTCCCGGTGGCCATGTCGGCGGGCCGGGGCGACGCGGACCGGCGCGGCTGGGAAGTGGCGCACTGGGCGGTCGCTCACGCTTCCGAGTTGCGCATCGCACAGGTCTCCTACGCGGGGCGGGTGTGGCGCGCCGGGAATTCCGAGCAGGGCTGGGGTGCGGCGGACGAGAACTCGGGCGCGAAAGGGAGCGAGGACCCCGGTCGGGGAACCGGCACCGTGCTCATCACCACCGCGCAGTAGTGCGACCGATCGCCCGATAGCGGCACCTACGTCAATTCCCGAGAGTGCGTTAACCCTCCTGACGCGGCCCTGTGCGCTGCCTCTCAATTCCCCTGGGAATCAATAGAAGTGACGATTCCGCAGACCTGCCCGCGGATCCATGTTTGCCCGCTTTTCATCCAGAACCGATAATGCGACGCATTACCAACTCTTTACCCTGCGCCGCCGCAACCTTCCCGCCTCTCACGCGGTAGTCACTGCGTCCGCACGGCGGACATGTCGCAACCATCAGAAGCTCAAGTCACTCTCCGCCAAAGGAGCACAATGTCCCTCCCCCTCACGCGTCGGATCGCCCGAGCCGCGCTGCTGGTCGCAGCGGGCGCCGCTCCCCTCGCCGGCGCAGCCGGCACGGCGAACGCCGTCGACCTTGCGAGCACCCCCAACCTTGGCGGCGGGCTCACCCACCTCGACAGCGCCAACCTGGGGACCACCGTCGACGGAGCCGCGCAGAAGGTGGGCAACCAGGCGGGCAAGGCTGGCGGCAAGGCCGTGGCGTCCACGCTCCCGAAGGCCGGCAAGACCCTGGGCAGGCTCAGCAAGACCGCCACGAGGAGCGGCCGGGAGGCCGCCGGCAACACTGCGGGCACCACGGGCGGCCTGCTCGGCGAGACCACCCAGTCGACGCAGAAGGCCGGCGGAGCCGCGCCGTCGCTGCCCACGACCGGGCTTCCGCTCCAGAACAGCGGACTCCCGATCGGCTGATACCCGCATCTGTGAAAGGGCCCTGGTCCCCCCAGGTGTCCCGGGGGGTCAGGGGCCCCCACGTATTCGCTCGTCTCCACGTGGAGCCGGGAGCTGGCGCCGCGCCCTCCGCGCCGAGCTGCCTCCTGAGCCGAGCCCCCGCGATCAGCCGAGGCGCCGTACGGCCTCTGCCACGCGCTCGTCGGTCGCGGTGAACGCCACCCGTACGAAGCGCTCTCCCGCCGCACCGTAGAAGTCGCCCGGCGCGACCAGGATGCCCCGCTTGGACAGATCGCCGACCGTGTCCCAGCACGGCTCGTCCCGCGTAACCCACAGGTACAGGCTGGCCTCGCTGTGCTCGATGCGGAAGCCACATCCCTCCAGGGCGTCGCGCAGTGCCGAGCGGCGGGCCGCATACCGGGCGCGCTGCTCCGCCACATGCGCGTCGTCGCCGAGAGCCACGGCCGTGGCCGCCTGCACCGGCGCGGGCACCATCATGCCGCCGTGCTTCCGGAGCTGGAGCAGCTCGCCGACGACATTCGGGTCACCGGCCAGGAACGCGGCGCGGTAGCCCGCCAAGTTGGACCGCTTGGACAGCGAGTGCACCGCGACGATGCCCTCGTACGAACCGCCGCAGACGTCCGGGTGCAGGACGGACACCGGCTCGGCCTCCCAGCCCAGCTCCAGATAGCACTCGTCGCTGAAGACCAGCACGCCGTGCTCCCGCGCCCAGGAGACGGCCGCCCGGAGCTCGTCCCTGCTCAGCACCTGGCCGGTGGGGTTGGACGGGGAGTTCAGCCACAGCAGCTTCAGACCCTCGGGGTCCAGGTCGGCCGCCACCGCGCCGGCCGCGAACGTCCCGGCGTCGTAGACGACCGGCTCGGCACCGGCCAGCCGGGCGCCCACCTCGTACGTCGGGTAGGCCAGCCGCGGGAAGGCGACCCGGTCGCCGGGGCCCAGGCCCAGCTGGGACGGCAGCGAGGCCACCAACTCCTTGGAGCCGACCACCGGGAGTACGTTCCGGTGGCCCAGGCCCGTGGCCCCCAGCCGCCGCTCCACCCAGCCGATGATCGCGTCCCGCAGCGTCGTGGTTCCCCACACGGTCGGGTAGCCGGGGCTGTCGGACGCCTCCGCCAGTGCGCGCTGGATCAGCGCGGGCACCGGGTCCACGGGGGTGCCCACCGAGAGGTCGACGATGCCGTCGGGGTGGGCCGCTGCAGCCGCCTTGTACGGCTCGAGCCGGTCCCAGGGGAAGACGGGGAGGCGGGAGGAGACGGGGGGCACGGTTGCTCACTTCTCTCGAACAGTCGAAGGTGCTGCGCGGCTACCTCCCCGGGGGCACCACCCGGCGTTAGCTGGGGGAGGCGGCCGGGGGAGGCTGGGGAAACGCCTCGGTCCCGTACGGGCACTCGCCCCCGACGCGAGGCCGTGGCGGGAGAGCCGTACGGGACCGAGGCGGTGCCGGCCCGAAGGTCACTGCTCCTGGTTCTGCGGCGGCAACGCTGAGATGAAGGGGTGGTCGCGCTCGATCAGGCCGAGCTTCGACGCCCCGCCGGGCGAGCCGAGCTCGTCGAAGAACTCGACGTTCGCCTTGTAGTAGTCCTTCCACTCCTCCGGAGTGTCATCCTCGTAGAAGATCGCCTCGACCGGGCAGACCGGCTCGCACGCCCCGCAGTCGACGCATTCGTCCGGGTGGATGTACAACATCCGCTCGCCCTCGTAGATGCAGTCGACGGGGCACTCCTCGATGCACGCCTTGTCCTTCAGATCGACACAAGGCTGCGCGATGACGTAGGTCACGCTGTCGTTCCTCCTCGGTAGGGCTCATCTCGCGCGGGAGCGCGGCGTCGTCGATGCCCGCACCTAGTATCGCCGTTCCGGGGCACGAGACGAACAAGAGGGGCTGACCCAGCTGTGGATTTCACCACCGGCGGACGATTCGAGGTCCGAATCACCCCCGCTGACGTGGGCAGAAGGGTATCGGTACGGCGGTTGACGGAGTCTGGGACTCCGGGCGAGCGGTTCACCGACACCGTGGGTGTGCTCACATCGTGGGACAGCGGTGTGCTCAGCATCACACGGCGGGACGGCGAAACCGTCCGTATCGCGGAATCCTCGCTGGTCGCCGGCAAGGTGGTTCCCGCGAGCACGCCGGCCCGCCGCAGAGGTCCGTCCGCGAGCGTGGCGGAGCTCGACCGGGTGGCGGCCCGTGCCTGGCTGCCCGTCGAGAGCGAGCAGCTGGGCGGCTGGCTGCTGCGCTGTGCGGCGGGGTTCACCCGGCGCGCCAACTCCGTACTGCCGCTCGGAGATCCCGGCCTCCCCCTGGACGAGGCCCTGGAACGGGTGATCGCCTGGTACGCCGACCGGGCCTGCCCGCATACCTGCAGGTCAGCACCGGAGGCGAGGGAGCGCAGGAGCAGCTGGCCGCGGAGCTGGCGGCGCGCGGCTGGACCCGGGAGGTCACGGCGCTGGTCCGCACCGCCCCGCTCGCGCCCCTCGCCACCGCGGCCGAGGTGCGGCCGACGCCGGGTGAGCCGTTCGTCCCCTCCGTGGTGCTCTCACGCTCCCTCGACGATCTGTGGCTCGCCCGCTACCAGCGGTCCGCCGGCCACGAGCCCGCGCCAGAGCTGCTGACGGTGCTCGGCGGCGGGCCGTCGGTGTGGTTCGCCACCATGCCGGGAGGCACGGAGGGCGCTCCGCCGGCGGCCGTCGGCCGGTGCGTCGTGGACGGCCGGTGGGCCGGTTTCACGGCCATCGAGGTGGACCCCGGGCGGCGGCGGCAGGGCCTGGCCACCGCCGTCATGGCCGCGCTCGCCCGCAAGGCCCTGGACGAGGGCGCCTCCGCCGCGTACCTGCAGGTGGAGGAGGACAACGACGGCGCGGGCGCGCTCTACGACGGCATGGGCTTCACCACGCATCACCTCTATCACCACTTCCGTGCCCCGAAGGGTGATTCGCGCTGAGCGGGTACGAGGCACATATGCGGGACACCGGCAGGCGGCAGCGGTTCGCGGAGGCGGCGCGCGACGAGCGCCCGGACCTGGCCCTGCTCTGTCTGCTGGTGGCCGCCGAGGCCGAGCCGAAGACGGGCGAGGCCGATATCGACACGGCGCAGATCGAACTGGACCGGCTGGCCGGTCTGCTGCCGTTCCGCCCCGCCGAGGGCGCCGCGGGGTGGGCCCGCGCCCTCGCCGATCTGCTCGGCCGGCGCTGCGGCTTCCACGGCACCCCAGCCGACTACCGGCGGCTGGAGTCGTCCCTGCTGACCCATGTGCTGCGGCGGCGGCGCGGTCTGCCGATCCTGCTGTCGGTGGTCTGGATGGAGGTCGCGCGGCGCGCGGGGGCGCCGGTGTACGGGGTGGCGCTGCCGGGTCACTTCGTCGTCGGCTTCGGCGATCCGGCCGCACCGGAGGGCCAGGTGCTTGCCGATCCCTTCGACGGCGGGCGGGTGCTGACCAGTGCGGACGCGGAGCTGCTGGTGGCGGGCTCGACGGGGACGCCGCTCACCCCCTCCATGCTGGCCCCCGCCGAGCCGCGGGAGATCGTCCTGCGGATCCTCAACAACATCCGGGCGTGGGCGGCGGCCCGGCCCGAGCGCTCGGACGTCCAGGTGTGGGCGGTGGAACTGTCCCTGCTGCTGCCGAGCCACCCGGCACGGTTGCGCTACGAGCACGCCGAGCTGCTCGTACAGCGCGGAGACTTCCGCGGCGGCGCGGCGGAGCTGGAGGCGTACGCCGAGGTGATCGCTGCGGTGGACCCGGAAACGGCGGAGAGCGTCCAGCGGCAGGCACTCGCCGCGCGGGCCATGCTCAACTGACCGGCGGCTGCTCGCGGTGCGGGCGCGCACCCGACGACGGCCCCGCCCCTGTGCCGGGACGGGGCCGTCGTGCGTGCCGCCTACTGGGCGTTGGTCTCGATCACTTGGATGCGTTCGTCAGGGGTCGTGCCCCGCAGCGCCTGGCGCAGAGCTCCGGCCACGTCCTGCGGAGTCACAGGCGTCTTCTTCCCGTTGCCGCGCTGGATCAGGACGCCGTCGAAGGTGCTGCCGTACAGCTCCTTGAGGGCCTCGAGGTCGTAGGTGTCCACGAGCTTGCCGCCGACGGCCTTCATCGTCAGGAACTTCGGCAGCGAGTTCTCCGGGCTGAACGAGATCTGGTGCGAGGCGTCCGTCTGCACCGTCACCAGGCCGGACATCGCGGGCTTGGCGAACTCCTTCATCGCCCGGTCCAGCTCCGCCTTGTCGACCGTCGGCCGCTGCATGCCCACCGGCAGCTCGACGGCCACGTTCCGGCCCGTCTCGGCCCGCTCGCGGTACGCGTTGCCCACGACCTGGACGGACTGTGTGACGTGCAGCGCCCGGTGCGGCTTCCCGGGCACCGCGATGGCCTTGCCCGCCTTGAAGACGATCGTGCCGTCCTGGTTTCCGGCGGCATCCCCGGCGATGCCCTTCAGCTCGGCCGCCAGTTTCTCCTCGTCGACCACGATCTCCGGCTCGGCTTCACGGGCGCCGCCGAAGAGCGATCCGATGACGGAGACGGGGTTGTAGTCGCGGCCCGCCGCGTTGCGGACCGTCGTCTCGGCGTCGATGGTCAGTCCCGCGACATTGGGTTTGAGCTGCTGCTCCTTGCCGTCGACCGTGACCGCCAGCGGTCCGCGGCTCCGGGTCGCGAGGTGGGCCTCGAGCTTCTTCACCGCGGCTTCCGTGGACGTGCCGCCGATCTCCACTCCGAGAACGGTGGTGCCGTTCGGCACGTCGGCGTGGTCGAGCATCAACCCTGCGGCGTAGGCCACGCCGACCAGCCCGAACAGTCCGGCTCCGGCGACGACGAGCTTGGACCGGCCCTTCTGCTTCGCCTGGGCGGACCCTCCCCCAGCCTTCGGCCGGAAGGTGCCCCCAGCACTGGAGCCCGCCGCGTGCGAGGCGGAGTCGTCCGCGCCGGGCGACGGCGAGCCGGGGAACGGCGAGCCGACGGAGGGGGAGCCTCCCGGGAACCGGGTGTCCCTGGATGGTGGGCCGAGGGGATTGCCGCTGACCAGGGTGTCGCCGGACACGTATCCGTGGCCTGCGCCTTCGGACGGCGCGTCCGGAGCCGCATGGCGGCCGGAAGCTGTGCCCGGGCCGGGAGCGAAGGGGCCGGGCCCACCCAGGGTCCCGGGGCGCCCGCCGACCGCGCCGATGCCGGGCGCGGGCGGACGACGGTGGTCGCCGCCCGTGGAAGGCGCGGGGGGCTGAGGGCCGAACTGATGGGTGTCGTCGTCCACGGCGGGCGCCCCGGCAGGGCCGGAGCCTTGCTGGAAGCCCGGCGGGAGGACCACATCGCCGCCTGCCGGTCCGCTGGTCGCCCCGGAGGGGTCGGCGGACCGGGAACCGGAGCCGCCGGGGCCGGCACCGAAGGCGGGGTTGGCCCCGGTGTCGAAGACAGGGTTGGAACCCGTGTCGAAGGCGGGGTTGGAACCGGTGCTGTAGGGGGGGTTGGAGCCGGTGTCGAAGACGGGGTTGGGACCCGTGCTGTAGAGGGGATTGGAGCCGGTGCCCGAATCGGTGTCCGCGCCGACACCGAAGGCCGTACCGGCACCTGGGCCCGTCCCGTACGGCGGCGTGCCACTGTCCGAAACGCCCGGTCCCGAAGGCGCGGGCGCAGCGGACGCCTTGCGCGGCGCGAACCAGTCGCTGGTCTTCGGATCGTCCCCGCCCTCGGCACCGGACGACGCGGCCCTCCCGGACTCACCCACGGACGCGGGCTCCGCGGTCGCATCGCCACGAGCCTCGGAGGCGGGGCGCGCGGTGCCTCCCGTCGCCGCATCACTACTCGCACCGTCGACCGGCGTGCGTACGACGACCGGCGGGATGGGCCGGGAGCCCGGGATGTTGATCCGGACCCGGGTCGTCAGCGTGGTCTCGGTCTTCGGCTCGTCCGGCTTTGCGGCCTCGTCAGCCTCCGAAGGCGGCGGGCCGTCGTACGCACCGTTCTGCGTCGAGTGCGGCGCCGGGTACTGCCCGGTGCCGTACGGCGGGGTCCCCGAGGGGTACGCGGCTCCGCCACCCCCCCGGGGTCCGGAGGACGAACTGTCGGTTTCACGGCTCAAAGCAAGTTCTCCCGGTTTAGCTCCGCCGCCCGTCATGACCTCGCGCTGGGGTCCCCCGAACCGTGGGCCAGGGGTGGGGACCCCCATTCCATGGGCCAGGGGCGTTCGGCGGCGCGCACCACCATACTGGGCAGCGTCGAAGGACACCCTGGGACTGACGCATCGCCCGCCCGCCGCCCCGGCCCGACAGGACGGGGCGTATGGTCACGTCACTTGCCAAGTCGGGCGGGTGGCACACCGGGTGGTGGCAGGTACGGCAGAGTGGCAGACATCACAGCGACCATCACCCCACCCAGCAGGAAGAGGTACGCGCCGACGCCCGCGCCGAACAGGAAGTCACCTTCCGGACGGCTGGCGGTCAGAAAAAGGACGGCCAACAGCCAGCCGCCCGCGGGCGCGACCGCTCCGGCTCTGCTGCCGACCGCCTGGAGGCCGCCGTAGCAGACTCCGGCGACGCCCAGCAGTGCGAGCAGCAAACCTGCGGGGAACCAGGCGGCTTGCAGCAGCGAGCCGGCGGCTCCGACCACGACACCTGTCACGGCAAGAACGGCAAATGCCCCAAGTCGTCCGGCCGTCACGACGCCACCAGCCCCGCGAAGAGATCGGTCTCCGGTAGGTCGGCGCCCGGCTTCCCGATGACCAGGCGGTAGTGCTCCTCGACGAGGAGCGGCTGGCCCAGGTCGTTCGACAGCGCGAAGAAGGCTCCGTCCACGGCGATCTGGGTGGCGTGAGCGCGCATCGCCGCCGTCTTCGCCGCGGCGTACGGCCGACCGTCGATACGAGCCGTCACCTCGGCATCCTCCACCACGCCCGGCAGGTCCTCCGGCTCCGCCACGCCCCCGAAGGTCACCCCCGTCTCCCGCAGCCTTGCGAAACCCGCCGCGACCACCGAGCGCGGGAGGCAGTTCCAGTAGATCTTGTCGATGGTGTGCGGCTCGCCGAGATCGCGGCGGAAGGCGCGCTCCGCGGCGAGTTCAGCGGCGCGCATGGCGACGCGGTGGGCCTGAATGTGGTCGGGATGTCCGTAGCCGCCGTTCTCGTCGTAGGTCACCAGGACCTGTGGCCTGACCTGCCGCATCACCTCGACGAGACACGCGGCCGCCTCGTCGACGTCCGCTCTCCAGAAGCATTCCGGGCGGTCGTTCTGCTCGACACCCATCATTCCCGAGTCGCGGTAACGGCCCGGCCCACCCAGGAAACGATGGTCGGTGACGCCGAGTTCGGCCATGGCCGCGGCGAGCTCGCCCATGCGGTGCGGACCGAGGGCGTCTTCGCGGTCGGGGGCGAGATGGGCGAGCTCGGGCGGAATGACCTCCCCCTCCTCACCGAGGGTGCACGTAACCAGAGTGACGAGGGCGCCCTCGGACGCGTACTTGGCCATGGTCGCGCCGTTGTTGATCGTCTCGTCGTCCGGGTGCGCGTGCACCAGGAGCAGCCGGCGGGCGGGAAGATCGGTCATGGCTCCAGCGTACGAGCCGACGGGCGCGGCCGGGGGGTACGAACCGGAGGGTGCGGCGGGGGACGAGCCGACCGTTGCGGCCCGGGGGCAGAAGCAGTCCGACGAGCCCACCCTCAGAACGTGACGTCCTCAGACAGAACGTGATCCCCTCAGAACGTGACGTCCTCGATCATCACGTCCCCGATCATCAGAACTTGATGTCCCCGATCATGCCCGCGACGTTGGTGGTGAGCTCATTGATCGTCGGGGCGATGGACGAACTCGCCAGATAGAAGCCCAACAGCATGCAGACCACCGCATGTCCGGCCTTCAGCCCGGATTTCCGGATGAGCAGGAAGACGATGATCGCCAGCAGCACCACCGCCGAAATCGAGAGTGCCACGGCGGTTCACCTCCAAAGATGCGCAGTCGGGCCGACGAACAGACAAGATACCGATGCCGTGGAGTTGATACCCACGGTGGGCAACTGATCATAACTTTCGGTGCGCGTGCATGAATCGGTGCACAGGAGCAGACGAGGGGCGCACGGGTCGCCTCACCGGCGTGGCACTCCCCACGACAGACCACGCCGACCAGCAACCCTGCCCCGGTCCCTGACAATCGACCGCAACCACCGTCACCACCCGCCTCGCCGCGTCGCACCACCAATCACCCGCCACCCGCGTCGCCGCACCTCACGGACCACGTCAACGGGCCGCCACAAGAGCGCGGAGCTGTGGGCAGCGCGCTTCGTCTGCCTCGACCGGCCGCCTGTACACCGAGCCCACGACCGGCACGCAAGCGTCACCACGACGCGGCACAACCCCGACTCGCGTGCCCGTATCCGGCAGCGGCGCCCGCCGGATCCCGCCCCGCGGCTTCCGGGCCCACGTCTGATCCACGCCCTCGCTTGCCCGTCGCCGCCGAGTGATGCGGTACCCACGTCGTCGGTCGCGCCCAGACCAGCCCGCTGGGGGCCGGGGCGGCCGGCCCGGGAGCAGGAACCCCGACCTCGGCGCGCCGGTCGGTGTCGGCTCCGTAGCGGCGAGAGACGTCCGGCCGCCCGCGGCCCGAAGCTGACTCACGGTGCGGCCCCGTCCGGCAGGGCGATCGCGGGCCGACCGCCCCCGACGGGTCGATCCGCGAAGCGACCCGTCCAGCAAGGCGTCCCGAGGCGGCCCCGCGGCCGGAAGCCGATTCGTGGAGCGGCCTCTCCGACGAGGCGTACGCGAAGCGCCCGCTCCGGCAAGGCGTCCGCGGGCCACCCCCGCCAGACGAGGCGTACCCGAAGCGCCCGCTCCGGCAGGGGGCTCGAGGCGGCCCCCGTCGGCGAGGCGATGCGCGGAGCGGCCCCTCCGGCGAGGCGATTGGCGGAGGGGGTCAGGCGGTGAGGAATAGGGTCGGTGCATGACCGGACAGATCTCGTTTCCGCGCCAGTTCGCGCGCACCCAGCGCTTCACGCTGGGTGCGCCTCGCGCCTTCACCGTGTCGCCGGATGCCGCTCGCGTCGCCTTCCTCCGCTCCCGCAGTGGCACCGACCGGGCGAACCTGCTCTGGGTGCACGATCTCGGGTCGGACGAGGAGCGCGTCGCCGCAGATCCCGACGCGCTGCTCTCAGGCGCGTCCGAGGAGCTCTCCGCCGAGGAGCGGGCACGGCGGGAGCGGAGCCGGGAAGCGGCAGTCGGGGTCGTCGGCTACGCGGTCGACGACGCCGTCGAGTTGGCCGCGTTCGCCCTCTCCGGCCGCCTCTTCACCGCGGAGCTCCGCGCAGGCACCGCGCGGGAGCTGGCCGTGCCGGGCCCGGTCGTGGATCCCCGCCCCTCACCCGATGGCCGGCGCGTGGCCTACGTCGCCGCCGGCGCCCTGCGCGTGGTGGCCACGGACGGCGGCGACGACCGAGCGCTCGCCGCGCCCGAGGGCGACGGCATCACGTACGGCCTCGCAGAGTTCATCGCCGCCGAGGAGATGCACCGCTCCCGTGGTTTCTGGTGGTCATCCGGCAGCGACCGGCTACTCGTCGCCCGCGTCGACGAATCGCCCGTCCGGCGCTGGTGGATCTCCGACCCCGCCGCTCCGGAGCGGGAGCCGCAGGAAGTGGCGTACCCCGCCGCCGGAACGCCGAACGCCGACGTACGGCTCGTACTCCTCGGCCTCGACGGCACCCGCACCGACGTCGAGTGGGACCGGGAACGCTACCCCTATCTCGCGCAGGTGCACTGGTCCGCGGCCGGTCCGCCGCTGCTCCTGGTACAGGCCCGCGACCAGCGCAGCCAGCTGTACCTCACGGTGGACACGGCGTCCGGCGAGACGAGGATGCTGCACGCGGACGAGGATCCGGTGTGGCTGGAGCTGTTCCACGGCGTGCCCGCCTGGACGCCGGACGGCCGCCTGGTGCGCATCGCGGACGAGGCCGGGGCGCGCGTCCTGGTCGTCGGGGACCGGCCGCTGACCGGACCCCAGTTGCATGTGCGGGCCGTACTGGACGTGTCGGAGGAGGACATCCTCGTCTCGGCGTCCTCGGGCCCCGAGGCGGCGGACCCCGAAACCGGCGAAGTCCACGTATTCCGGGTCAATGAACTCGGCGTCGAGCGTGTCTCCGAGGGCCGGGGCGTGCACTCGGCGGTCCGCTGCGGCACCGTCGCCGTTCTGAGCTCGACGTCGCTCGAGACCAGCGGCGCGAGGGTCCGGGTCCTCACCGACGGCAAGGCCGTGGCCGCCATCGGCAGCGTCGCGGAGCAGCCAGTGCTGACGGCCCGCGCACGACTCACCGAGTGCGGCACGGACCGTATTCCATGTGCCGTTCTGCTCCCGACGGGGTACCGCGAGGA
Organism: Streptomyces sp. KR80; assembly: GCF_052245555.1. Lineage (NCBI taxonomy): Bacteria > Bacillati > Actinomycetota > Actinomycetes > Kitasatosporales > Streptomycetaceae > Streptomyces > Streptomyces sp. KR80. Next base: position 78,939 of record NZ_JBQQCD010000010.1, on the reverse strand, counting down.
GGACGGCCCGCTGCCGGTCCTCCTGGACCCCTACGGCGGCCCGCACGGCCAGTGCGTCGTGGCGGCGCAGAACGCGCACCTCACCTCGCAGTGGTTCGCCGACCAGGGCTTTGCGGTCGTGGTGGCCGACGGGCGCGGCACCCCCGGCCGCTCGCCCGCCTGGGAGAAGGCCATCGCGTACGACTTCGCGGGCGCGACCCTCGACGACCAGGTGCAGGCCCTGCACGCGCTGGCCGAGAAGCACCCGCTGGACCTCGGCCGGGTCGGCATCCGCGGCTGGTCGTACGGCGGCTATCTGGCCGCGCTCGCCGTGCTGCGCCGCCCGGACGTCTTCCACGCGGGCGTGGCGGGCGCCCCGGTCACCGAGTGGCGGCTCTACGACACCCACTACACGGAGCGCTACCTCGGCCACCCGGACGAGCAGGCAGCGATCTACGCGGCCAACTCCCTGGTCACGGACGAGGGCTTGTCGGGCGCGGCCGAGCAGGTCAGGCCGCTGATGGTGATCCACGGCCTCGCGGACGACAACGTCGTCGCGGCGCACACCCTGCGCCTGTCCTCGGCTCTGCTCGCCGCGGGCCGCCCGCACGAGGTGCTGCCGCTGTCGGGAGTGACCCATATGACGCCGCAGGAGCAAGTGGCCGAAAACCTTCTGCTGCTCCAAGTGGACTTCCTGAAGCGCTCACTGGGTCTGGCCTGAGCCCTCAGGCGACCGGCCGAGACGAAACCGTCTCGGCCGGTCTACGGCACCCGCACGGCCGTACGGTGTCCAGGATGGTCCGTCCGCATATCGGCGTTGCGACAGTCGAGTTGCCGACATGTTAACGATCGTAGGGGCTATCTTTCGTGAGATGTCCGGCACCAGGAGCCCTTGTCAAGCACGCCCCGACCTCAATCTGCGAAATCTTCGCTCAAGAAGCGAACGAGCGTCACATCTGGACACCACACCCCCTTGACTGGGCGATAAATCAGTTGCCAAAGTCCGCTCAACCAGTGGCGCTACCCGCGTCGCATGACCGTTCCAGCTGAACTTCCACAAAAACTTCAAGGCGGGGACCCACAAGCATGACGAGTCCATCCCAGGCCGCCGCTGCCGGGGCAGGCACCCCCTCGCCCGACGACCACGGCAGCGACGACGGCTCCGTCGGCCTCACCACCAAGGAGGCGTCGGTTCAGACGGGCGAACTGGCCGGCCGCTCACCCGGCCAGCTGATGTGGCTGCGCTTCAAGCGCGACCGCACGGGCGTGATCTCAGCCTTCGTCGTGCTCTTCTTCTTCGTGATCGCCGCGCTCGCACCGGTCATCGCGAAGCTGTACGGCAAGGACCCCTACACGCTCTACTACACGGAGCCCGAGTATCCGTACCTGCTGGACGAGTTCAGCATGCCGGTCGGCCAGTTCGGCGGCATGTCGGGGGATTTCTGGTTCGGCGTCGAACCCGAGCTCGGCCGGGATGTGTTCACCATGCTGCTCTACGGCATGCGCACCTCGCTCTACATGGCCGTCGTCGTCACCCTCCTCATGGTGATCACCGGTGTCCTCATCGGCATGGTCGGCGGCTACTTCGGTGGGAAGACCGACTACTGGCTGGGCCGGATCACGGACTTCTTCCTGGCCTTCCCTCAGCAGCTGTTTTTCATCGCCTTCATGCCGATCGTGGTGGCGCTGTTCGTCCCGCCGGCCGACGAGACCCCGACCTATCTGCGTGCGGTCGCGATCATCCTGGTGATGTGGGTCCTGGGCTGGATGGGCATGGCCCGCCTGGTGCGCAGCTCGGTGCTCTCACTCCGTGAGCGCGAGTTCGTGGAGGCGGCCAAGGTCTCCGGGGCGTCACCGTGGCGGATCGTCCGCAAGGAGATCCTGCCGAACATCGTCACCCCGATCCTGGTGCAGGGCACCTACACCCTCCCCAGCACCATCCTCTCCATCGCGTTCCTCTCCTTCGTAGGTGTCGGCTTCGTCGAGCCGACACCGGACTGGGGCCGGATGTTCGCGCGTGGCGCCCAGATCTACGAACAGGACCCGGCGTTCATGTTCTTTCCGGGCGTAGCCCTGGTGATCTTCGTCCTGGCCTTCAACCTTCTCGGCGACTCGGTACGGGACGCGTTCGACCCCAAAACCGGACGGTGATCGTCCATTGGTGGGGGGGTGGCTGCCACCCCCGCGCCGGGCAACCGGATGCGTCTGGCAGCACAAATGGATAACAACCGACAGGTAGGTGGACCGAGCATCATGAAACCCATCCGATCACGCACCGCGAGTGCCGTAGTCGTCGCCATCGCGGCCGGCTCCCTGGCACTGACCGGTTGCGGCAGTGGCGGCAACAAGGCCAAGGACCAGTCCAAGTCCCAGGAAGACGCCGCAGCACAGTCGAAGCCCGTCACCTACTCCGACGCCGCCGCCTCCTCCGGCCCGGCCGAGGAGGTGCCCGGCGCAAAGTCCGGCGGCGCCATCGAGGTCTACACACAGGCGGACCTCACTCACATGGACCCGGGTCAGATCTACGTCAGTGACGCGGGTCAGTTCTCCAACCTGATCCACCGCGGTCTGACCAACTTCCAGGAGGACGACAAGGGCAACCTGTCGGTCGTCGGTGACATCGCCACCGACTCCGGCAAGTCCTCCGACGGCGGAAAGACCTGGACCTACACGCTGAAGGACGGCATCAAGGATCAGGACGGCGACCCCATCACGTCCGCCGACGTCCGTCACAGCATCGAGCGGTTGTACTCGAAGGTCATCTTCGACGGCCCGTCCTTCGTGCAGAGCTGGCTGTCCGGCGATGACTACCGCAAGGCGCTGCCGGACGGTCCGTACAAGGGCAAGCACCTGCCGGACTCCGTCCTGGAGACCCCGGACGACAAGACGGTCGTCTTCCACTTCAAGAACGCGCAGCCCGACGTGCCGCAGGCGCTGTCCATGGCCGGCTACTCCATCGTGCCCGAGAAGAAGGACAAGAAGGAGAAGTACGACAAGGCTCCGGTCGCGCTCGGCCCGTACAAGATCGCCGAGTACAAGGCCGGCAAGTCCATGAAGCTGGTGAAGAACACCAACTGGGACCCGAAGACCGACGCCGTGCGCCACCAGTACGTCGACGGCTACAACTTCAGCTTCAACCACGACCAGGTCGACCAGACCAAGCGTCTGATCGCCGACCAGGGCGAGTCCAAGAACGCCATCCAGTTCACGGAGTCGGTGGACCCGACGCAGACCCAGAAGATCATCACCGGCCCGGCGAACAAGCGCACCATCAAGGGCTACCAGCCGTACGTCTGGCAGCTGACCTTCAACCTTGACCGTATGAAGGACAAGAAGCTCCGCGACGCGATCACCTACGCCATTCCGAACCAGTCCATGGTCCAGGCCGACGGTGGAAAGTACGGCGGTGAAATCGCGGGTGGCCTGTTCGCCCCGACCCTGCCGGGCTTCGACCCGAAGTACGACCCGTTCGGCAAACTCAAGAAGCCCAACGGCGACCTCGCCAAGGCCAAGGAACTGGTCAAGGAGGCGGGCGCCGAGGGCAAGAAGCTGGCCTACGCGTACGCCAACACCCCGCGCGGCCAGAAGCAGATGGTCATCCTCAAGGACACCCTGGCCAAGATCGGCCTGAACGTCCAGGCCAAGGAGATCGACCGGGCGACGTTCTACGAGCAGGTCGGCAAGCTCAAGAACGGTTTCGACATGTACATGACTGGGTGGGGTCAGGACTGGCCGTCCCCGTCCACCGTCGTCACCCCGGTCTACGACGGTGACCTGGTCTCCGATGGTGCATCAAACTACTCCCACATCAAGGACGACTTCGTCACCGACGGCATCGACGAGGCCCTGACGCTGAAGCCCGAGGCCGCGGCCAAGAAGTGGGAAGAGATTCACCACTACATCGTGGAGAAGGTCAACCCGGCCGCTCCGGTCTACTACTCCAAGCAGATGCAGCTGTACGGGTCGAACATCGGCGGTGCCCGGTACAGCACGGAGTCCAGCTACATCGACATCAACGACCTGTACCTCAAGAAGCCGTAACACTCCGTCACGGCTGACCGTGGGGGTGCGCGCCAGGCGGAGCGCACCCCCACGGACCAACCCCCCTCATCACTGCCGATTTCAGAAGAGAGCAGCCGCCCGCCATGCTCCAGTTCCTCGCCCGCAGGCTTGTCGGCGCCGTCGTCATCATTTTCCTGATCGGCGCCACCACGTTCTTCCTGTTCTTCGCCATCCCTCAGGACTTCGCCGCACTCTCCTGCGGTAAGAACTGCAGCCCGGAGAACCTCAAGGTGATCCGGGAGGCCCTAGGGCTCAACAAGCCGCTGGTCACGCAGTTCTGGGAGTTCATGTCCGGCATCGTCATCGGCCGCGACTTCCCCATCGGACACTGCAACGCCCCATGCCTGGGTGTCTCGTTCACGTCGAAGGAGTTCGTCTGGGACACCATCATGGACCGCTTCCCGCTGACGCTGTCGCTGACCATCGGCGGCCTGATCATCTTCCTGGTCGGCGGCCTCGCCTCCGGCATGCTGGCCGCCTGGAAGCGCGGCACCAGCGTCGACAAGGCCGTCAGCGGCGCCTCGATGGTGCTCAGCTCGTTCCAGATCTACTTCCTCGGCCCGATCGTGCTCGGCATCTTCGTCTACAGCACCGGATGGATGGAGAATCCCAAGTACGTGCCGTTCACGGAGAGCCCGAGCGGCTGGTTCATCGGCCTGCTGATCCCCTGGGCCGTGATGGCGACGATCTTCACCGCGAACTACACCCGTATGGCCCGTTCGACCATGATCGAGCAGCTGCAGGAGGAGCACGTACGTACGGCCCGCGCCAAGGGCATGTCGCGGAGCTTCGTCTTCTTCCGCTACGCCTGGCGCGGCTCGCTCATCCCCATCGTCACCATCATCGGCATGGACCTCAGCTCCCTGCTCAGCGGCGCCGTGGTCACGGAGTACACCTTCCAACTGGCGGGCATCGGCCGCCTCGCAGTGCAGTCCTCGCTCACCAAGGACCTTCCGCTGACGATGGGCGTGATGTTGTTCGGCGCCTTCTTCATCCTGCTCCTCAACATCATCGTCGACGTGGCCTACGCCTACATCGACCCGCGTGTGCGCCTCGCCTAGGAGAACGACCGTGACCACACAGACCCAGACCGAAGACACCCCGGCCCCGACCGGGCCGGAGGCCTTCCTCTCGGTCCGCGACCTGCGGGTGCGGTTCTCCACCGAGGACGGCATCGTGAAGGCGGTCGACGGCCTCTCCTTCGATGTCGAGCGCGGCCAGACCCTGGGCATCGTCGGCGAGTCCGGCTCCGGCAAGTCCGTGACCAACCTGACCATCCTCGGATTGCACAACCCGAAGACCTCCAGTGTCGAGGGCGAGATCATCCTGGACGGCCACGAGCTGATCGAGGCGACCGAAAAGGAGATGGAGAAGCTCCGCGGCAACAAGGTCGCGATGATCTTCCAGGACCCGCTCACGGCGCTCTCGCCCTACTACACGGTGGGCCGGCAGATCGCCGAGCCGTTCATGAAGCACACCGGCGCCTCCAAGAAGGAGGCCAAGGACCGGGCCATCGCGATGCTGGAGAAGGTCGGCATCCCGCAGCCCAAACTCCGGGTGGACGACTACCCGCACCAGTTCTCCGGTGGCATGCGGCAGCGCGCGATGATCGCGATGGCGCTGGTCTGCAACCCCGACCTGCTGATCGCGGACGAGCCGACCACCGCGCTCGACGTGACCGTGCAGGCCCAGATCCTCGACCTCCTCAAGGACCTCCAGCAGGAGTTCGGCTCGGCGATCATCTTCATCACTCACGACCTGGGAGTCATCTCCCAGATGGCCGACGACCTGCTGGTGATGTACGCGGGCCGGGCCGTGGAGCGCGGCAGCGTCCGTGACGTGCTCCGGTCTCCCCAGCACCCTTACACCTGGGGCCTGCTGAGCTCCATGCCACGCCTGGGGGGCGACGTCGGAGCGGCGCTCACCCCGATCCCCGGCACCCCGCCGAGCCTGCTGAACCCGCCGAGCGGCTGCCCCTTCCACCCCCGCTGCGACTTCCCGCCCGAGGTCGGCGGCACCCGCTGCACCAACGAGCGGCCACTGCTGCCCAAGGGCCGCGCCTCCGCTTGCCATCTGACGGCAGAGCAGAAGCAGACCATCTTCATCGACCGGATCAAGCCCCGGCTGGGTTAGGAAGATTTCGAGACATGAGCGAGAACCTCACCCTGTCGAAGCCGCAGAGTCAGGTCGACGAGACGAGCGAAGCGCTGCTCACCGTCGAGGGCCTGACCAAGCACTTCCCCATCTACGGCGGCTTCCCGATCAAGCGCAAGGTCGGTGCCGTACAGGCAGTGGACGGGATCGACCTGACTGTCCACGCGGGCGAGAGCGTCGGCCTGGTCGGCGAGTCCGGCTGCGGTAAGTCGACCACCGGGCGGCTGATCACGCGACTGCTCGCGCCGACCGGGGGAAAGATCACATACGCCGGGCGGGACATCACCCACGCCAACCGCAGGCAGCTGGCTCCGGTCAGGTCCGAGATCCAGATGATCTTCCAGGACCCCTACTCGTCGTTGAACCCACGGCAGACCATCGGCACGATCATCAAGAGCCCGATGGAGGTCAACGGGATCGACCCGCCCGGCGGGCGCGAGCAGCGGGTGCGCGAGCTGCTGGAGACCGTCGGCCTCAACCCGGAGCACTACAACCGCTTCCCACATGAGTTCTCCGGCGGACAGCGGCAGCGCATCGGCGTGGCCCGCGCGCTCGCCCTCGAACCGAAGTTGATCGTCGCGGACGAGCCGGTTTCCGCGCTGGACGTCTCCATCCAGGCACAGGTCGTCAACCTGCTGCAGAAGGTGCAGCGCGAGCTGGGGATCGCGTTCCTCTTCATCGCCCACGACCTCGCCATCGTGCGGCACTTCTCGAAGCGCGTCGCCGTGATGTACCTCGGCAAGGTGGTGGAGGTGGGTGACCGCGACTCGATCTATAGCCGACCGCGGCACCCGTACACCCATGCGCTGCTGTCCGCCGTGCCGGAGGCCACCCTGGACGACGGCGAGGGCGAGAGCCGCGAGCGCATCCGTCTCGCAGGGGACGTCCCCTCGCCCATCAACCCGCCGTCCGGCTGCCGCTTCCGCACGCGCTGCTGGAAGGCCAAGGACAAGTGCGCGACGGAGGAACCGCCGCTCGTGCAGATCGGCGGGAACAAGGAAGGGCACCTGACGGCGTGCCACTTCCCCGAGGAGCCGACGATCGCGGCACGCGACGAGGACGTGATCCTCGACCCCGCGCTGGCCGCGCTCGAGGAGTCGACCGACAGCCGCTGACATCGAGGCCGACTGCCTCGGAACCGGCCCGGACCCGCGTTCGCACACCTCAAGCACCATGCGAACGCGGGTCCCGGTGCGTCCGGGGACCGACCGCGGGCCCGGGCACCGTCCGGGCGGCGCATCCGGGGCGGCGCGTCTCCCGACGGCACGTCATCGGCCGGCACGTCACCCGCCGGCGCGTCGGAATGCCGACGCTGGCGGGGATCCGACACAGACGATATTGGTCCAGACCTCTAGGGTTGTCATGCACGCCGCATCGCAGCACCCGCTGACGAAGGAGTGGCAACCCGTGAGAGCACGAGCAGTCGCGACCTTGAGTTCCGCCGTCCTTCTCGTGACGGCCGTGCCGTCGTCGGATGCGGTCGCCCGGCCCGACGCGCCCATCTCCGTCGCCCCGGGCACAGCACAGACCAAAGCCAAGGGAGCGGTCCACAGCGTCACCCTGATCACGGGGGACCGCGTCGTCCTCACGGAGCTGCCGCAGGGCAAGCACAGCATTGCCATCGACCCCGGCCCCGGCCGAGAGGGCATGACCTTCGCCAGGGAGGCCGAGCCCGGCGCCAAGGGCCGTACCGGGGTACGGGTGACACCCCTCGACGCCGCCCCCCTGGTCGCTTCCGGCCGGCTCGATCCACGGCTGTTCGACATCACCGGGCTGGTCCGCCAGGGCCTCGCGGACGCCAAGAGCCCGGACCTGCCCTTGATCACGCGGTACCGGAACGGGCGGTTACGGGCCGACGCCAGGGCAGCGGTCACCAAGGGCGCCAAGGAGCACCGACTTCTGCCGAGCATCAACGGCTCGGCGGTGCGGGAACACAAGAGCCACGCGGGCACGTTCTGGGCGTCCGTCACCCTTGGCAAGCGCGGTCAGGCCGCGCATGAACTCGCCCCAGGGCTGACGAGGATCTGGCTGGACGGCCGCGCCCGGCTGATGGACGACGAGAGCAACGCACAGATCGGTGCACCCACCGCCTGGCAGGCCGGGTTCACGGGCAAGGGCGTGAAGGTCGCGGTGCTGGACGGCGGTTACGACCGGACCCACCCGGACCTCGAAGGCCGCGTTACCGCCGCCAAGGACTTCACCGGCGACGCCGACGGCCCCAAGGACGAACACGGCCACGGCACACATGTGGCGGGCACTGTCGCCGGCACCGGCAAGGCCGCCGGCGGCGCGTACAAGGGCGTGGCCCCCGACGCGGAGCTGCTGGTCGGCCGGGTGTGCGGCACCGAGGAGTGTCCCGAGTCGGCGGTCATCGCGGGCATGGAGTGGGCCGCGGGGCAGGCCAGGATCGTCAACATGAGCCTGGGCTCCGACCCGAGCGACGGCACCGACCCGCTGTCCGTAGCGGCCACCAACCTGACCGCCTCCACCGGGGCGCTGTTCGTCGCCGCCGCGGGCAACCGGGCGGCCCCGAGCTCGATCGGTGGCCCCGCTGCCGCCGACGCCGTTCTGGCCGTGGGCAGCGTGAACAAGAAGGACGAGGAGAGCTGGTTCAGCAGCAAGGGCCCGCGCCGCGGTGACTCCGCGGTCAAGCCGGACCTCTCCGCCCCCGGCGAGGACATCGTCGCGGCCCGGGCCGCCGGGACCTCACTGGGCACCCCGGTGAACGACCACTACACCAGCCTCAGTGGTACGTCGATGGCCGCCCCGCACGTCGCGGGCGCAGCCGCGATCCTCGCCCAGCAGCACCCCGACTGGAAGGCCGAGGAGCTGAAGACGGCGCTGACGAGCAGCTCCGACCCGGTCGGCGGCCTGTGGGTCTTCGAGCACGGCACCGGCAGGCTCGACGTCGCCCGCGCGGTCGGGCAGACGGTGCGCGCCACCCCGTCCAGCCTCAGCTTCGGACACCTGGCCTGGCCGTACGCCGACCAGCCGGCGAAGACCAGAACCGTCACCTACCACAACGACGGCGACGTCCCCGTCACGCTCACCCCCGAGCTCGCGCTCCGCCAGGGCGGCAAGCCCGTGGACCCCAAGGCGGTCACGCTCGACAAGCAGCAGGTGACGATTCCGGCCCACGGCAGCAGCACCGTAGACGTCACCATCCACCCCAAGGTCCTCGCCACAGCCACGGCGGGGGGACAGCTCGCCGGTCGCGTCACCGCCACCGACGCCGACCGGAAGACCGTCGTACGGACCGGGGTCGGCCTCATCACCGAGCCCGAGGCGTACGACCTCACCGTCAAGCTCATCGACCGCGACGGCAAACCGGCCACCGACGAACTCCCGCACCTGTGGTCCATAGCCGACCTCAATCCGGAGCAGAGCGAGCTGCCGGAGCTGGAGTTCAAGGGCGGCACCGCGACGGTGCGCCTGGCCAAGGGGAAGTACGGGCTGGCCGGGGCCATCCTCACACCGCGCGGAGCGACCCCGGAGTTCAAGACCTCCGCCATGACCCTCGCGGCGGCCCCGAAGCTGTCCCTCGAACGCGATCTCACGCTCACCTTCGACGCCCGGAAGGGCCATCGGGTGACGACCACCGTGGACGCACCCGACCCGGTGCGCAGCTTCGTGGAGGTGGACTTCCAGTTCAGCAGAACGCCGACGGACACCTGGCTCGCGGGCTTCGCCACCTACTTCAGCAACGAGATCTCCGCGATACCCGTGACGGCCGACGACCCCGCCACGTTCGCCTTCGGCTACAGCACGGTGCTGACCTCGCCCGCGAACAGCGCCGTTCCCTACGCCTACAACCTGGCGTTCCCCTTCCTCGGCCGGATCCCCGAGGACCTCTCCTTCCGGGCGCGCAACACCGAGCTGGCCGCTCTCCGCACCCGGTACCGGGCGCAAGGCGTGGACGCGGCTCTGGGCACCCGGGCCGAAGCGCCCCTCTTCCTGCCGGGCCAACAGTCCTTCTCCGGCGGTTTCACCGATGTGCGGCTTCCGGACCGACGGACCGAGTTCTACAGTCCCAGCGGGGTGAAGTGGCACGGGCTCCTGGTGCAGCGCACCGCGGACCAGCCGCAGCAGGGACCGCCCGAGGGCGCGATCATCAGGCCCTGGACGGCCTATGCCGCCGGCAGTGTGCACCGGCAGGACTGGAACAAGGCCGTCTTCGGCCCCGACCTCTCCGAGCACAGCTGGTCGGCGCAGGTGGCGCGCCACGACGGTGACAACATCTCCGTCAATCTCCCCTCGTTCGCCCCGGGCGAGACCCAGCACAGCGGCATGCCCGGAATGGACAACTCCTACGTACGGGGCTCCATCACCCTGTCCCTCGAGGACGGGTCGGGCAGCGGCACGGCGCCGTCCGGGGTGTCCGCCGGGTTCACGGTGCCCGCGGGCGAGCACCGCTTCGTCCTGGACGTCGACGCCCGGCGGGACAGAGGGTGGACGGCGCTTGCGCCCCAGGTGCGCACCGTCTGGAAGTTCTCCTCGAAGACGGTGAACCAATGGACGTACGAAGCGCTCCCCGTCGTCCGGATCCAGGGCGAATTCGACGACTCCAACCGGGCCGTGGAGTCCTCCTGGCTGGCGCTCGAACTCACCGCTGCCACCCAGGCCGACGCCGCGCCCTCCGACATCACCCAGGTGTCGCTGGACGTCTCCACCGACGACGGCGCGACATGGAAGCAGGCGTGGGTGCAGGGCAAGAACGAGGACGGGACGTGGCGCGCCGCGGTGTTCAACCCGCGCAAGGCCGACACCACCGGGTACGTCTCGCTGCGCGCCAGGGCCACCAACACCGCGGGCAACACGGTCGAGACGACGGTCATCCGGGCGTACGGCCTGAAGGCAGCGGCAGGTTGAGCTGCCGGACGTTCGAGTTCCGTAAGGGCTTGTTTGTTGTCCCGACCACAAGGCGCTCGTAGCGTGACGACCGTAAGTTGTCTAGACCAAAGGAGAATCCTCGTGCAGAAACACTGGCCCCGTCGCCTGACCCTGACCGGTGCGGCGGTCTGTGCCCTGCTCGCAGGCTCCCTCGGGGTGGCTTCAGCGGGCGCGACGCCTGACACACCGAGCGAGACTCACACCGCATGTGTCAAGGACACGGGGCACTACAAGGCCAAGGTCTGTGTGATGGTCGACGCGACCAGTCTCGGTGGCGGGGTGTGGCGGGTCGAAGAGGTCCGGGCCACCGTCAGCGAGCGTGAGACGTCCGGGAACGGGAATTTCTGCTTCTACCTCCACGGCTACAAGAAGCCTACGGACAACGCCATCGTGCGCGACGAATGCGCTCGGCATCCCGGCGGCACGGCCGTCCTCACCCACACGTACAACAAGGATGTCCTCTACGAGGAAAGCGCCCACCTTTCCGAGAAGAACGAATTCTGGGACCGGTTCACCGGATTCATCAGCGTCCACGTGACCCTCGATAGCGGGGGGTGGAGCCGGTCGGAGGTCGGTACTCCGAGGGCCGAGCTCAACTGACCCACGCCCAGGGCGGTCTGCCGCCGCCAGCCACCACAGCGGCAGACCGCCGGCGCTGCACCACATCAGGGCACGTTCCCGGAGCCCCGCCAGTCGGTGGTGCATCGCGGCAGGCGGGGCGCGACGACTACACCGCGTGGACGACGTCCCTCTCCTCCGCGAAGTGGCACGCCGACGCGTGCGCGGCGGGCGAGTCCGTACCCGCGAACCACTCCGGGACCGCGAGCAGCGGCGCCTCACGCGCGCACCGGTCCTCCGCCTTCCAGCAGCGCGTACGGAACCGGCAGCCGGACGGCGGATCGGCCGGTGACGGGACGTCGCCCTGCAGCAGGATGCGCTCGCGCCGCTCGCGGCCCTCCGGGTCGGGGACCGGAACCGCCGACAACAGCGCCTGGGTGTACGGGTGGGTGGGGTGCTCGTAGATCTGCTCTTCGGTGCCGATCTCGGCGAAGCGGCCGAGGTACATCACCGCCACCCGGTCGGAGATATGGCGGACGACCGAGAGGTCGTGGGCGATGAAGACGCAGGAGAGGTCGAACTCGTCCTGGAGCCGCTCCATCAGATTGACGACCTGCGCCTGGACGGAGACGTCCAGCGCGGACACCGGCTCGTCGCAGATGATGACCTCCGGGTTGAGCGCCAGGCCGCGGGCGATGCCGATGCGCTGGCGCTGGCCGCCGGAGAACTGGTGCGGATAGCGGTTGATGTGCTCGGGGTTGAGGCCGACGACCTCCAGCAGTTCCTGCACCTTCCGCCGCCGGTCGCCCTTGCGGACCACCTCCGGGTGGATCTGATACGGCTCCCCGACGATGTCACCCACCGTCATCCGCGGGTTGAGCGCGGTGTACGGGTCCTGGAACACCATCTGGATGTTGCGCCGCACCGCCTTCAACGCCCGTCCGGACAGCCTGGTGATGTCCTCGCCCCGGTAGAAGATCCGGCCGGACGTCGGCCGCTCCAGATGGACCAGCAGCCTCGCCAGGGTCGACTTCCCGCATCCCGACTCCCCGACGACGCCGAGCGTCTCACCCCGGTACAGATCGAAGGAGACCGTGTCGACCGCTCTCACCGCCCCCACCTGCTTCCTGAGAAGGACGCCACGGGTGAGCGGATAGAGCTTGGCCAGGTCGCGTACTTCGAGTACGGACTCCGCCCGCGCGGTCGGTTCAGGCATGCAGCTCGTCCTTCCAGAAGTGGCAGGCGGCGGCGCGGCCGGGCATCTCGGTGCCGTCCCGCTCGGCGACCGCGTACAAGGGCGGCCGGTCGGTGATGCACACGTCCTGCGCGCGGGGGCAGCGGGGGTGGAAGGCGCAGCCCGACGGGATGTCGAGCAGATTCGGCGGGAGACCCCTGATGGCGGACAGCTCCCGGCCCCTGCGGTCCAGCCGTGGGATGGAGTCCAACAGGCCCCGGGTGTACGGGTGGGCCGGACGCTTGTACAACTCGTGCACCGGCGCGGTCTCCACGATCCGCCCGGCGTACATCACCGCGATCCGGTCGGCCACGTCCGCCACGACCCCCAGGTCGTGGGTGATCAGGACCAGACCCATGGTGTACTCCCGCTGCAGCTCCGCGAGCAGGTCCATCACTTGCGCCTGCACCGTGACGTCCAGCGCCGTCGTCGGCTCGTCCGCGATGATCAGATCCGGCTCCAGCGACAGCGCCATCGCGATCATGATGCGCTGCCGCATCCCCCCGGAGAACTGGTGCGGATAGTCCAACGCCCGGGCCGCGGCGGCGGGGATTCCCACCCGGTCCATCAGCTCCACGGCCTTGGCCCTGGCCGCCCTGCGGGACAGGCCCTGATGCACCCGGAACATCTCGCCCAGCTGATAGCCCACGCTCAGCACCGGGTTCAACGCCGAGAGCGCGTCCTGGAAGATCATCGCGATCTTTCTGCCGCGGATTCTGCGGCGCTCCTCCGCCGGCATCGTCAGCATGTCCCGGCCCCGGAAGAGGACCTCGCCCCCCGTCACCCGGCCGGGCGGGCTCTCGAGGATGCCCATGACCGCGTGCGCGGTCACCGACTTGCCGGACCCCGACTCCCCCAGCACGGCAAGGGTCTCCCCGGCGTCCACGTGGTACGAGACGCCGTTCACGGCTTTGACGACGCCGTCCCTCGTCCGGAATTCCACCTGCAGATCGCGTACCGCCAGCAGCCTCGTCGGGTCCGTCGAGTCCATCGAGTCCGTCACCGTACGCCCTCCTCAGCGCAGCTTGGGGTCGAGAGCGTCGCGCACCGCGTCGCCGAGCATGATGAACGCCAGCACGGTGATGCTGAGCGCCCCCGCTGGCCACAGCAGCATGTGCGGTGCGTTCCGGATCTGGGGCGCGGCGTTGGAGATGTCGATCCCCCAGGAGACGGTCGGCGGACGCAGGCCGACGCCGAGGTAGGACAGCGTGGCCTCCAGGGAGATGTACGTCCCGAGGGCGATGGTGGCGACGACGATGACCGGGGCGACCGCGTTGGGAGCGATGTGCCGCAGCAGGATCCGGCTGTTGCCGGCGCCCAGCGCACGGGCCGCCTGGACATAGTCGTTCTGCTGCGCCGCGATGACCGATCCCCGGGCGATACGGGCCACCTGCGGCCAGCCGAGCAACACGATGAAGCCGACCACCGGCCACACGGTGGCGCTGGTGATCACGGACAGGAAGACCAGACCGCCGAGGACGACGGGGATGCCGAAGAAGATGTCGGCCGCCCGCGACAGCAGTGCGTCAGGCCAGCGGCCGAAGAAGCCGGCCAGACCGCCCAGCAGGCCACCGAGGAGCGCGGCCCCCAGGGTCGCGCAGACGCCCACGGTGACGGAGGCCCGGGCGCCGTGGACGGTCCGCGTGTAGACGTCACAGCCCTGGGTGTCGAAGCCGAAGGGGTGGCCGGGCGCGGCGCCCTGCTGCGACTTGGACAGATCGCACTGGAGCGGGTTGCCGCTCGCGATCAGCTGCGGCCAGAGGGAGATCAGGACGAGAAAGACGATCAGCAGCGCCGAGACGATGAAGACGGGGTTGCGGCGCAGCTCGCGCCACGCGTCCGACCAGAGGCTGCGTACCTGCCCGCCGGGGCCGGCCGCGGGACCGTGGCCGACCGGTGGTCCGCCGTTGTACGCGTCGCCGGCCGCCGCTGCCGGATCGGACGCGGCCGGTCCCGCCGCCCTCTGCCCCGCGGCTCCCCGCGTCGGGGCGGCCCGCTCCAGCGCCTCCGCCTCGCGGGCGGCGAGCTCCCTCCTGGGCGCCGGCCCGGTGGCCTCCACGGACCGGTGCGGCTGCTGCGGCTGCTGCGGCTGCTGCGGCTGCTCACGCATAGCGAATCCTCGGATCGAGCACGGCGTAGAGAAGGTCGACGACCAGATTCGCCAGCAGGAAGACGATCACCAGGATGGTCACGAAACCCACGATGGTCGGGGAGTTGTTCCGCAGAATGCCCTGGTAGAGCTGGAAGCCGACACCGTGGATATTGAAGATCCGCTCGGTGACGATGGCGCCGCCCATGAGGACGCCGATGTCGGTGCCGATGAAGGTGACCACCGGGATGAGCGAATTGCGCAGCAGATGCCGGGTGATGACGTGCCGTCGCGGCAGCCCCTTCGCGACCGCCGTCCGCACGTAGTCGGCCCGGACGTTCTCGACGATCGAGGTACGGGTGAGCCGGGTGACGTACGCCAGTGACACCAAGGCCAGGACCACTCCGGGCATGACGAGTTCGCCGAGCGCCGCCTCGGTGGAGACCGTCGGTCTGATGACGCCCCATCGGACCCCGAAGAGGAACTGCAGCAGGTAGCCGGTGACGAAGGTCGGGACCGAGATGACGACGAGGGTGAGGAAGAGGACCCCGGTGTCGACGGCCCTACCGCGACGGAGCCCACTGACCACGCCCAGGACGACTCCCACCGTCACCTCGATGGCGATGGCGACGAGCGTCAGCCGGAGGGTGACGGGAAAGGACTCCGCCATCAGTTCCGTGACCGGCCGCCCGTTGAAGGCCGTGCCGAAGTCGCCCTGGAAGATCTGCCCCATGTAGTGCAGGTACTGCTGCCACAGCGGCTGGTCGAGGCGGAGCTCCCGGCGGATCTGCGCAGCGGTGGTGGGATCGGGGGCACGGTCCCCGAAGAGGGCCGCGACCGGGTCGCCGAGGGCGTACACCATGAAGAAGATCAGGAACGTGCTGCCGATGAACACCGGGATCATCTGCAGCAGTCTCCGGATCACATAGCGTCCCATGCGGGCTCCGGGTGTCGGTCGGGCGGCGGCGTCACCACGTACATCAGCACGGTCAGTTGAGTTCGATCTCGTGGTAGACGGGGACGCTGAAGGGGTTGAGGGACACGCCCGAGAGCCGCTCCGAGTACCCGGCGCTGCCGTTCTGGTACCAGAGCGGGATGGCGGGCATCTGCTCGGCGAGGATCTTCTCCGCGTCCTGGAAGAGCCGCACGGCCCGGCTCTGCTCGTCCTTCGCATTGGCGTCGTTCATCAGCCGGTCGAACCGCTCGTTGCTCCACTTGCCGTCGTTGGAGGAGGCGTTCGAGTAGTAGAGCGGCTGGAGGAAGTTCTGGATGAGCGGGTAGTCCATCTGCCAGCCGGCGCGGAACGGCCCGGACATCTTGCCGCCGTGGATCCGGTTGCGGTAGTCGGCGAAGGTGCCGACCGGATTGACCGTGCAGGCCCGGTCCCGACCCAGGGCGTTGTTGATGCTGTTGCAGACGGCGTCCATCCACATCCGGTGCGAGCCGGCGTCGACGTTCGAGGTGATCGTCACCTTGCCGCCCGGGAGGCCACCCGCCTCCTGGATCAACTTCTTCGCCGCCGCCGGGTCGTAGTCGCACGCGGTGCCGCAGAGCCCTGGCTTGTAGCCGCCCCGGTCCCCGAGGACGGGGGAGGTCCAGTCGCTGGCCGGTGTACGGGTCTTCTGGAAGATCTGCTCGGTGATCTGCCGGCGGTCGATCGCCTTGGACAGGCCGATGCGCAGCTTCTCCTTCCCCGCGCCCCACTTGTCGTCGTAGAAGGGGAAGGCCAGGGTCTGGATGATGCCCGCAGGCTGGTTGATGTACCGGTTGCCGAGGTCGCGCCGGACGTTCTTGAGCTGGGCGGCCGGGATGTCGTCCGCGATGTCGAGGTTGCCGGCCAGCAGGTCGTTGTACGCGGCGTTGTTGTCGGTGTAGACCTTCAGGTCCACCCCGCCGTTCCGCGCCCTGTCCTGACCGGCGTAGCCGTCCCACCTCCGCAGCCGCATCTCCGAGCCCTTGGCGTACGACTCGATGGCGTACGGACCGTTGCCGATCGGCTTGCGCAGCCAGGCGTCGTGGTCGTCGAAGAAGGCCCGGGGCAGCGGGGCGAACGCCGGATATCCGAGGGTGTCGGGCCAGCTGGAGAACGGCTGGTCGAGCGTGACCGTGAAGGTCAGCTCGTCCTTCACCCGGAGCCCGTTGAGGGTCTTCGCCGACGGGCTGCCGGACTCCGGGTGCACGTCGCCGTATCCCTCGATCATGCGGAAGAACGGGGCGTTCTTCTGCCGGTTGCCGATGTGGGCGGCGTAGTTCCAGGCGTCCACATAGGACTGGGCGGTGACCTTCTCGCCGTTGCTGAAGGTCCAGCCGTCCTTGATCGTGATCGTGAAGGTCTGCGAGTCGGTGGTCTCGATCTTCTCGGCCATCATGTTCTCGGCCTCGGCGGTCTTCGGGTCGTAGTACTTCAGACCGCGGAAGATCATGTCGAGGACCTTGCCGCCCTGAACCTCGTTGGTGTTGGCCGGTTCCAGCGGGCTCTGCGGGTCACCCCAGGAGGAGCTGAGGACGGCCGAGGTGTCGGCGCCGGCTCCGCCGCACGCGGTCGCGGCGAGAGCGACGGCGACCGCACCTGCGACCCACGTGGCGTACGCGGTTCGGCGCATGGTGTGCCTCCTTGAGGTGCCCGGCGTGCAGAACCACATAACACCGCACAGTGGGGCAGAACGGGCCGGTGCCACGGTGGGTTCGGCGCGAGCCGCACCGCCCGAATGAATCCGATGATCCGAATGGACCAGGTTCGGTTGCCCGGCCTCCCTGACCTGGCGACCTGTAGAGGGGCCCGGTACACCCCCCAGCGAGGACGTCCCGTGACAGACGGCAGAAGCGGATCATTCGTCAGGAGACGGCGGCCGGCCCAGGCGCTGGTGACAGCAGCCGCGCTGGTCGCCGCCGTACTGGCGATCGCCGTGCCGGTGGTGGCCGACCTGCCCGGCACCTCGACCACCGGCACCTCCCCGCACGGTGCCGGCCCCACCGGCGCCGGTGCCGAGCCACCCGACCGGGACCCGGCAGAGCCCTCACCCTCAGCCGTACGGACGGGCGGTCAGGACCTCATGAAGCTGCGTCCGTTCGCACCGTCCGACACCTCGCTGTTCAGCCGTACGGCATTCCCCGGCTCGGGCCCCATGGTTCCGGCTGTGGGCCCCGCGCCGACGGAAGCCCACCTCGCCAGGCGGCTCGGCTCCACGCTCGCCCGCCGCTGTCCGAACCGGGTGGCACGCGGCCTGACGCTCTTCCTCGCGGACCCCGCCCTGCGGAAGACGGTCCCCGACCCGAATCTCCGTGCCGCCGCCTCGTCCCTGCTGTGCACGTACGGGGAACCGGCCGTCACCGCCCTGCGCGACGGCACGTTCAGCAGGGTCGGGTACGGGAAGCTGCCCGCCGACACCTCCGCGGAGGTCGGCTCGTCCGGCGAGCCGGAGGACGCCCCGTACATCACCGTCAACAAGCGCTATCGGTACGAGGACTTCCGCACGCTGGCCGCCGTCGTCTTCCACGAGACGCTGCACCAGGACGAGGAGGTGACGAACAAGGAGGAGCTGATCAACAGCGCGCTGGACGCCCTGGTCCAGGCCCAGCAGTACCTGAGCGACCCTCGGCCTGCCACGTCCGGAACGGAGTTGACCCGCTGGGTGAACGCGCAACTGCTGGCACGGATCAACAGCGGCTCCGGCACGCGGCTGGGTCTGTTCACGATGAACCGGGCCGACCCCGACTACCCGGGAGGCGCTCCACGGCCCTTCGCCGCGGTCTTCGAACCCCTGGGTGACGACACCCCCGGCAACTCGGTGCTGCGCGAAACCCTCGCCCTGATCGCCCGCGCCGGCGCGGCCCCGCCCCCGACTGCCGGCTTCGACGACCGCACGCTCGACTTCCTCGACGCCCACCAGGGACTCACGGCGGACGAGGTGCTCCGCACCGCGGAGATCCTGCGGCTGCGCACCCCTGCGGGCGCCATCGGCGACTGACGCCGACCGCAGCCGGGTCGACGGCCCGTCGACGGATTGCCGACGGGCCGGGTCACGCGGGGGTACGACCTTGCCGCACGCCCACTGTACGGGCGGCGCGTCAGGCGTGCTTGGCGCGGGAGGCCGTGCGGGCCCGCTCCTTCTGGTCCAGGGTGACCTTGCGGATCCGCACCGACTCCGGCGTCACCTCGACGCACTCGTCGTCCCGGCAGAACTCCAGCGACTGCTCCAGGGAGAGCTTGCGCGGCGGAATGATCGACTCGGTGACATCAGCGGTCGACGACCGCATGTTGGTGAGCTTCTTCTCCTTGGTGATGTTCACGTCCATGTCGTCGGAGCGGGAGTTCTCGCCGACGACCATGCCCTCGTACACCTCGGTCCCGGGCTCCACGAACAGCGTGCCGCGCTCCTGCAGGTTGATCATCGCGAAGGCGGTGACCGCACCGGAGCGGTCGGCGACGAGGGAGCCGGAGGCGCGCGTGCGCAGCTCGCCGAACCAGGGCTCGTGGCCCTCGTGGATGGAGTGGGCGATGCCGGTGCCACGGGTCTGGGTGAGGAACTCGGTGCGGAAGCCGATCAGACCGCGGGACGGGACGACGAACTCCATGCGGACCCAGCCGGAGCCGTGGTTCGACATGTTGTCCATCCGGCCCTTGCGGGTGCCCATGAGCTGGGTGACCGCGCCCATGTGCTCCTCGGGCACGTCCACGGTGAGCCGCTCGACCGGCTCGTACGTCCTGCCCTCGACCTCCTTGACGACCACCTGGGGCTTGCCGACGGTCAGCTCGAAGCCCTCCCGGCGCATCGTCTCGACGAGGATGGCGAGTGCCAGCTCGCCGCGGCCCTGCACCTCCCAGGTGTCGGGACGCTCGGTCGGCAGGACGCGCAGCGAGACATTGCCGATCAGCTCGCGGTCGAGGCGGTCCTTGACGAGGCGCGCGGTGACCTTGCGGTCCTTGACGGCGGACTTGTTGTCCGCGCCCTTGCCGCCGCCGCCCCGGCCGACCAGCGGCGAGGTGTTGGTGCCGATCGTCATCGAGATCGCCGGCTCGTCGACGGTGATCAGCGGCAGCGCGATCGGGTTCTCCGGGTCGGCGAGCGTTTCACCGATCATGATGTCCGGGATTCCGGCGACCGCGCAGATGTCACCCGGCCCGGCCTTCTCGGCGGGCCTGCGGGTGAGCGCCTCGGTCATCAGCAGTTCGGTGATGCGGACGCTCGAGATGGAGCCGTCACGCTTGATCCAGGCGACGGTCTGCCCCTTCTTGAGCTCGCCCTGCTCGACCCGGAGCAGCGCGATACGGCCGAGGAAGTTGTCGGCGTCCAGGTTGGTGACATGGGCCTGGAGCGGGGCCTCCTCCTCGTACCGCGGGGCGGGGACGGTGTCGAGGAGAGCGGTGAAGAAGGGCTGGAGGCTGTCACTGTCGGCGGGGACGGTGCCGTTCTCGGGCTTGGTCAGCGAGGCGACGCCGTCGCGTGCGCAGGCGTAGACGATCGGGAACTCGATCTGGTCCTCGTCCGCGTCCAGATCGAGGAACAGGTCGTAGGCCTCGTCGACGACCTCGTCGATCCGGGCGTCCGGGCGGTCCGTCTTGTTGATGCACAGGATGACCGGCAGCCGGGCCTGGAGGGCTTTGCGCAGCACGAAGCGGGTCTGCGGAAGGGGGCCCTCCGAGGCGTCGACCAGCAGCACCACCGCGTCGACCATCGACAGGCCGCGCTCGACCTCGCCGCCGAAGTCGGCGTGGCCCGGGGTGTCGATGATGTTGATGGTGACCGGCTCGCCACCGTCCTTGGGGTGGTACTTCACCGCGGTGTTCTTCGCGAGAATGGTGATGCCCTTCTCGCGCTCCAGGTCGCTGGAGTCCATCACGCGGTCGTCCACGTGCTGGTGGGCGGCGAACGCACCGGCCTGCTTGAGCATGGCGTCGACGAGGGTCGTCTTGCCGTGATCGACGTGGGCGACGATGGCGACGTTACGGATGTCGTGGCGCGTGGGCACTACGGCGCTTCTCCCGGAATCGTGGATGGCGACGCGTCCGGTCCGGTACACGCGCCCGCCGGGCATGAGATACCGCGGCCTTGCCCCATGGTACGGGGCCGGGCCGGCAAGGGCCGCCCCGGCCGCCGGACCACAGACCCTGGAGAGGCCGCTGAGCAGCGGCGCCGCCTGCTGCCGTGGTTCACATCACGTACGACGGCGACAGCAGCGAGAGCTGCCCGGGCCCGCCGGACGGGCCGCGCCCGCGGCCCGCGCGGCTACCTGCGGAAGCCGATGTTCTCGTAGCGCGGTGTCGCGAAGCCGAAGGCGCCCACATTGGCCAGGTTCGACTTCGTCGCCACCAGCTGCGGGCGCTGGTACAGCGGGATCGATCCGGCTGCGGCCCAGATCCGTGCGTCGGCACGCCGTACGAGAGCGCGGGACGCAGCCGCGTCCAGCTCCGTGACGGCCTGGTCGAAGAGCTGGTCGATGTGGTCCGTGCCGACCCGGGTGTAGTTCTGCTCGACGAGCAGGGAGCCGTCCGGCGCGGGGCGGGGCTTGGCGAAGATCGGGCGGGCGTCAGTGGCCGGGTAGGCGCTGACGGGCCAGGACCAGAGCGCGAGGTCGTAGTCGCCGCTGGCGATGTGGTCCTTGAAGTAGCTGGCGTCGGCGACGGTGGTGATCCGCGTGCGAATGCCGATCTTCGCCAGCATCCGGGAGATGCGGTCGCCGACCATGCGGATCGGCTCGGTGCCGTGGCCGGTGGGGAGGACGAAGCGGAGCGTCAGGGGCTTGCCGTTCTTGTGCAGGACGCGGACGTCGGCGGCGCTGGCCTTGCTGCCGCCCCTCGCGATGCCCTTTTCTCCCTTCTCACTTCCCTTCTCGCCCTTCTCGCTGCCCTTCTCCCCCGCCAGACCGCCGCCGGATCTCCGCCAGCCGGCGGAGGAGAGCAGCGCCTGAGCGGCCTCGGCATCCTGACGGCCGAGCGCCGCGCTGTTGTCCTCGTATCCCTGCTGTCCCGCCATCATCAGATGGCTGCCGAGCGGCTGTGCGGGCAGCGCCATCGGCTTCAGTACGGCGTCCGCGATGGCCTGTCGGTCGATCGTCCGCGCCACGGCACGCCGTACCCGCTCGTCGGCGAGCGGTCCGGATGCACCGTTGAGCGCGAGCTGGGTGTAGGCGGGCTCCAGCGACGTGCGGACGGTGTATCCGCGCAGCGGGGAGGCCGCCGGCGCACCCATCTCCCGCCGCTCCTCCCGCTCCGTATCCCGCCCCTTCTCCGCCTTCTTCCCCGGCTCCGCCGTGCTCCTCTTCTCCGTCTGCTCTGCCCGTTTCGCCTGGTGCGCCTTCTCCGCCTGCGTGATCTTCTGGACGTCCTTCGGCTTCCCCCCGGCCTCGCTGATCCTCTCCGCGGTCGCCGCGTCGATCTCCGCGATGTCCAGTCGGCCGGCCGCGAGTGCGGCGGCCCGGCGGGCGCGCGGAACGACCGTGAACACCAGCCGGTCCAGTTTGGGCCGGTCACCCCACCACTTCGGATTCCGCTCGAGCGTGACCGTGCCCTTGCGCTGATTGCCCTTGGAGCCATGGACCTTCTTCAGGAGATACGGCCCCGCCGTCGCCTTGAGGGTCGTACGCGCGCCGTCGTTGAAGGCGTCCGGGCTGCCCATCACGCCCCTGGGGTACAGCGGCGTGAAGAGCGACCGCCAGTCGGTGTACGGCCTGGCGAAGGTGACCAGCACCTCCCGTGGACTCTCGCCCTCCTCGACCTTCTGGATCCGGTCGTACCCGGCGTTGCGCGCCGTCCAGTAGGCGCGGTCCTTACCGCTCAGCGCCTTCCACTGCGCGATGAAGTCCCGTACGCCGACGGCCCGCCCGTCACTCCATCTGGCGGCCCGGTCGATCGTGTAGCGCACCACCTGCCTCGGCTCGCGCTCGATGACGTCCGCGGCGTCGAGGTAGTCCTCGTTGCGCTGCGGCCGACCGCGCTCGTCGAGGGTGAACAGCGCGGGCAGCACCGCCTCGGCGATCCGGTCGCCGGTGGTGTCGGCATCGGCCTGGAAGGTGTTCAGCGTCAGCGGCATCGAGTCGATCGCCCAGCGCACGGTGCCGCCGTCGCGCACCCGGGTGCGCGCGGCCGGGGCGATGTCCTGCGGTACGGCGCTGGCCCTGGTCTCGCTCCCGGACGTCTCGCACCCGGTCAGCACGGGCAGCGGGAGGAGCACCCCTGCCACCAGGAGCGCGGCGTATCGACGCCTGCCGGAAGCCGTCCCACCTCTGACGCCCTCGATGGACATGACCGAAACCTCCGGGCTGCACACATTTTTCCGCTTATGCCGCTCATCACATCTACGCCTGAAACCACTGAAGTGGACCGGCTCTGCGGGGGCACGCCGACACGGCTGGGGTGCGGGGTTTCCCACCCGTAGGGAGCAAACTCCTCGCCAGGAGAGGTTGAGGGCCGATGCGCGCCCCTCATGGATCGCCCGGCGCGGCCGAATTCACCCCCGACACGAGGGTCCAATCGTGGTAGATCCCTAGCCAAGCCGGGATGTGACGCGTAACACTCGCATCCGCATCAGCGTTGCCACCGCAAGCGTGGAAGTGAGGCCACCTCCATGTCCCTTCAGGACGATCTGACAGCCGCACAGCGATCCCTCGATGAGCTCAGTCGCTCCGTAGGCCGCCTGGAGCAGCAGGTCGGCGCCGGCCTGGAGATCCGGCGGGTGCGCGCCGATACGGATCACCTGCGCGAGAGCCTCGCCCTGCTGCGGGAGACCGCCTCGCAGGCGCGGCCCGACCAGACGCCGCCCCGCCGGTCCGAGATGGTCACCATCCCGGACACGCCGTACAACACCGCCCTGTGGGCGGGCTGCGACGACGAGGGGCTCGGCGTTCGCGACCGGCACGCGCCCTAGCCGCACATCAGGCTCGTACGCCGGTACGAGCCGTGCACCGCCGCCGCACCGCGTCCCCAACCGCTCTCTCCAGCACGGAGCACCCTCTTGGCCACTGGCACCGAACCCCGACCGGGCACCGACGTATCCAGTGACGCGCGTGGCGGAGTCCGCTTCCCCACGCGCGCCGCCATTTCCGCCGGGCATCTGCGCACCGACCGCTGGTGGCTCGCGCCCGCCGCCACCGCCGCCGGTCTGCTCGCCTTCGTCGTCTACTCGACCTGGCGTGCCTTCGCGAACGCCGACTACTACGCGGCGCCCTACGTCTCGCCCTTCTACTCGCCCTGTCTCGCCGAGAACTGCGAGCCCATGAAGGGCGGTCCGAACTGGGAGATCTTCGGCAGCTGGTGGGGCCTGTCCCCCGCCCTGCTGATCCTGATCTTCCCGCTCGGCTTCCGATTGACCTGCTACTACTACCGCAAGGCGTACTACCGCGGCTTCTGGGCGTCGCCGCCGGCCTGCGCGGTGGCCGAGCCCCACGGGAAGTACACCGGCGAGACCCGCTTCCCGCTGATCCTGCAGAACATCCACCGGTACTTCTTCTACGCGGCGATTCCGGTGGCCGTGATCCTCACCTACGACACCGTGCTCGCGTTCCGGAACTCCGACTACGAGTGGGGACACATGGGGCTCGGCACCCTGGTCTTCCTCGTCAACATCGTGCTGATCTGGGCGTACACGCTGTCCTGCCACTCCTGCCGGCACATCGTCGGCGGCCGTCTGAAGAACTTCTCGAAGCACCCGGTGCGCTACCGGATGTGGGGCTGGGTGGGGAAGCTCAACGAGCGGCACATGCTGCTCGCCTGGACCTCGCTGGTCAGCGTGGCGTTCGCCGACTTCTATGTGTACCTGCTCGCCACCGGCGCCTTCGACGACCCACGCATCTTCTGATCCGGCAGATCAGGCACGGCTTAAGCACGCACAGCTTCTGAGAGGGATGCAACAACGATGACGCAAGTCGAACGGCAGGCGTGGGACGTGGTCGTGGTCGGGGCGGGCGGCGCCGGCCTGCGCGCCGCCATCGAGGCCCGCGAACAGGGCATGCGCACCGCCGTCATCTGCAAGTCACTGTTCGGCAAGGCCCATACCGTCATGGCCGAGGGCGGCATCGCGGCGAGCATGGGCAATGTCAACGAGGGCGACAACTGGCAGGTCCACTTCCGCGACACCATGCGCGGCGGAAAGTTCCTCAACCAGTGGCGGATGGCCGAGCTGCACGCGCGCGAGGCGCCCGACCGGGTCTGGGAGCTGGAGACCTGGGGCGCGCTCTTCGACCGCACCGCCGACGGGAAGATCTCGCAGCGCAACTTCGGCGGCCATGAGTACCCGCGGCTGGCCCACGTCGGTGACCGCACCGGCCTGGAGCTGATTCGCACCCTGCAGCAGAAGATCGTCTCCCTGCAGCAGGAGGACCAGCGGGAGCACGGCGACTACGAAGCCCGGCTGAAGGTCTTCCAGGAGTGCACGGTCACCCGGGTCCTCAAGGCAGATGGCAAGGTGGCCGGGGTCTTCGGCTACGAGCGCGAGTCCGGGCGGTTCTTCGTCATCGAGGCCCCGGCGGTGGTACTCGCGACCGGCGGCATCGGCAAGTCCTTCAAGGTCACCTCGAACTCCTGGGAGTACACCGGCGACGGACACGCCCTCGCGCTGCTCGCCGGAGCCCCGCTGATCAACATGGAGTTCGTGCAGTTCCATCCCACCGGGATGGTCTGGCCGCCCTCGGTGAAGGGCATCCTCGTCACCGAGTCCGTGCGCGGTGACGGCGGGGTGCTCCGCAACAGCGAGGGCAACCGCTTCATGTTCGACTACATTCCGGACGTCTTCAAGGAGAAGTACGCCCAGACCGAGGACGAGGGCGACCGCTGGTACGAGGACCCGGACAACAACCGGCGCCCACCCGAGCTGCTCCCGCGCGACGAGGTCGCCCGGGCCATCAACGCCGAGGTGAAGGCCGGCCGCGGCTCGCCACACGGCGGAGTCTTCCTCGATGTGTCGACGCGGATGCCGGCCGAGGTGATCAAGCGCCGACTGCCGTCCATGCACCACCAGTTCAAGGAGCTCGCGGACGTCGACATCACCGCCGAGCCGATGGAGGTCGGACCGACCTGTCACTACGTGATGGGCGGGGTCGACGTCGACCCCGACACGGCCGCCGCGAGCGGTGTGCCGGGGCTCTTCGCCGCCGGCGAGGTCGCCGGCGGCATGCACGGATCGAACCGGCTCGGCGGCAACTCGCTCTCCGACCTGCTGGTCTTCGGCCGACGGGCGGGCCTGTACGCGGCGCAGTACGCGGCCGCGCTCACCGCCGACGAGCGTCCGGTGCCGGGCGAGCCGGACCTCGACATGGCGGAGGCCGAGGCGCTCCGCCCGTTCAGCGCGGAGGGCCCGGACGAGGCCCATCCGGACGGCCGCCCGGCCGAGAACCCGTACACCCTCCACCAGCAGCTCCAGCAGACCATGAACGACCTCGTCGGCATCATCCGGCGGGAGAGCGAGATGACGGAGGCGCTGCACCGGCTGGCGGCGCTGCGCGTGAAGGCGCGGCGCGCCGGGGTCGAAGGCCATCGCCAGTTCAATCCGGGCTGGCACCTCGCCATCGACCTGCGGAACATGCTGCTGGTCAGCGAGTGCGTGGCCCGCGCGGCCCTGGAGCGCAACGAGAGCCGCGGCGGGCACACCCGCGACGACCACCCGCAGATGGACCGGGAGTGGCGCCGGATCAATCTGGTGTGCTCGCTCTCGGACCCCACGGGCGGCCTGGCGGCGACGGACCCCGAGCGCGGCCAGATCCGGCTCGAGCGGCGTGAGGTGCCGCCGATCCGCGCGGACCTGCTCGGACTGTTCGAGAAGGAAGAGCTGGTGAAGTACCTGACGGACGAGGAGCTGAGCCAGTGACCACGAGCACGAGCGCGTACCAGGCCCACTTCAAGGTCTGGCGGGGCGACCCGGACGGCGGCGGCCTGGAGGACTTCAAGGTCGAGGTCAACGAGGGCGAGGTCGTCCTCGACATCATCCACCGGCTCCAGGCCACTCAGGCACCGGACCTGGCCGTGCGCTGGAACTGCAAGGCGGGCAAGTGCGGTTCCTGCAGCGCGGAGATCAACGGCCGTCCGCGGCTGCTGTGCATGACGCGGATGTCGGTCTTCGACCGGGACGAGACGATTACCGTCACACCGATGCGGACCTTCCCGGTCGTACGGGATCTGGTGACGGACGTGTCCTTCAACTACACGAAGGCGCGCGAGGTGCCCTCCTTCGTCCCGCCGCAGGGGGTGGGGCCGGGCGAGTACCGCATGCATCAGGAGGACGTGGGACGCTCGCAGGAGTTCCGCAAATGCATCGAGTGCTTCCTGTGCCAGGACACCTGCCACGTGGTGCGTGACCACGAGGAGAACAAGACGGCCTTCGCCGGTCCGCGGTTCCTGATGCGGATCGCCGAACTGGACATGCACCCGCTGGACGCGGCGGCCGAGTCGGGGCTGGACCGCAAGCGCACCGCCCAGGACGAGCACGGGCTCGGCTACTGCAACATCACCAAGTGCTGCACCGAGGTCTGTCCCGAGGGCATCAAGATCACCGACAATGCGCTGATCCCGCTCAAGGAGCGGGCCGTGGATCGTAAGTACGATCCACTGGTGTGGCTGGGCAGCAAGATCCGCCGACGGGGGCGGTAGCCCTTCGCGCCTGCGGCGCGCATTCTTTCCCGCCCGCCCGCCCCGAATTTGGGGCGGGCGGGCGGGTGCATTCCGGCGCGAAGCGCCGGGGCGGGGACGCGAGGCCGGCAGGGCGGGAGCGCGGACACGGGGTGCGGGCGCGGCGGCGGGTCCGGGGCGCAGACGCAGGGCGCCGGGGCCGGGGCGCCGGGCTCAGTAGAGGCTGAGCAGGGCCTCCACGGGGTCGGCGGCCGTCGACTCGCCGTTCGGGAGGGCGAGTTCGAACCAGACCGTCTTCCCATGGGGGGTGCGGCGACTACCCCACCCCGTACTGAGGAGGCCGACCAACTGCAGGCCGCGGCCGCCCTCGTCCGTGTCGCGGGCGCGGCGGCGGCGCGGCTGGACCAGGCCGCCGTCCCAGACCTCGCACACCAACGTACGGTCGCGCAGCAGCCGGAGCCGGATCTCGCCGCCCGCCGGCTCCTCCCCCAGCCCTCGGCCGGGTGAAGACGCTCCCAGGGGCAGCTGGGGGAGCGCCCCCACCCCGTACCGCAGGGCGTTCGTGACCAGCTCGCTGACCAGCAATTCCGTGGTGTCCACCAGTCCGTCGAGGCCCCAGGCGATCAGTTGTGCGCGCGCCAGCTCGCGGGCGCGCGCCACGCACTGCGGCTCCGCGGGGAGCTTCCAGTCGCCCACCGAGTCCATTGGCAGTCCCCGCACGCGGGCCATCAGCAGGGCGATGTCGTCCTCGCCGTGGTGGGTGTCGAGGGTGTTCAGGACGTGGTCGCAGACGTCCTCGAGCGGCAGCGCGGGGTCCGTGAGGGCCGTACGGAAGGCCTCTAGGCCCTCGTCCAGCGCGTGGTGACGGGACTCGACGAGGCCGTCGGTGTAGAGGGCGAGCAGGGCGCCCTCGGGGAGTTCGACCTCGATCTCCTCGAACGGCTCACCGCCGACACCGAGCGGCATACCGGTGGGGACTTCGAGCATCAGAGGGGACTCGCCTCGCTCGACGAGCACGGGCGGCAGGTGCCCTGCGTTGGCGAACGTACAGCGTCGGGTGACGGGGTCGTAGACGGTGTACACACAGGTGGCGAGGTAGACCTCGGAGAGGTCGGAGGAGTGGTCGGGGCCGCCGGCCGGGGAGCGGCGCTGGGGTTCTCCCCCGGTTCTCGCCCGCGGGACGCCCATCTGCCGAGGGGCGGAAGAGGCCTGAACTCCGCCGTGCGAGCCGGCCGGCGCCGCCAGGCCGCGGGCGATCTCGTCGAGCGCGGACAGCACTTCTGCCGGTTCCAGGTCGAGCAGCGCCAGCGTTCTGACCGCCGTGCGCAGCTCTCCCATGGCGACGGCGGCCCGTAGACCGCGGCCCATCACGTCGCCGACGACCAGGGCCGTACGGTGCCCGGGGAGCTGGATGACGTCGAACCAGTCACCCCCGACCTCGGTCGCGGTGTTGCCGGGCAGATAGCGGCAGGCGATGTCGAGCCCGGCGGCCTCGGGGTCGCCCGGGGGCAGCAGACTGCGCTGCAGTATCAGCGCGCGCTCGTGCTCCCTGCGGTAGAGGCGGGCGTTGTCGATGCAGACGGCGGCGCGGGCCGCGAGCTCGACGGCGAGGGCGGTGTCCCGCTCGCCGAACGGCTCACTGCCCTTCGTACGGGAGAACTGGACGAGCCCGACCACCGTGTCGTGGGCGACCATCGGCACCGCGAGGGTGGACTGCACGACCGCTCCGAGTCCCGGGCCTTCGTCGCCGTCCTGGCCGGGTACGACCTTGGCCTGGCCGGTGCGCAGCGCGTCCGCGCAGGCGGAGTTGAAGGGGTAGCGGTGCACCGCGCCGACATCGATGGGGCGCGGGTCGCCGTCCTCGGGGGCACTGCGGGCGGAGAGCGAGGCCGGGGCGTCGGCGACGGCGCTGGCGAAGGCGACCCGGCGCAGCTCGGCGCTGCCGTCGGCCAGTCCGGGCGGGGTCTCGTCGCCGGAGAGCAGTCCTTGGTAGAGGTCCACGGAGGCCAGGTCGCAGAACTGCGGAACGGCCACGGCGAGGAGTTCGCGGGCGGTGGTCTCCAGGTCGAGCGAATTGCCTATCCGGGAGCCGGCGGCGTTGAGGAGCGCGAGGTTGCGTCGGGCGCTGGCGGCCTCGCGCTCGGCGTTGCGCCGACGGGTGACGTCGGCGCCGAGCGCGGCGACGCCGATCGGCTTCCCGCTGGCGCTGTGCAGCCGGAAGAGGTGGATCGACCAGCGCCGCCGCTCCGCGTCTCCGGGGGCCGATCCCATGAGCTGAAGCTCCGTCACCGGGCTGCCGGTTTCCAGCACCTGCTGCAGAGCGGCCGTCAGTCGCTCGGCCTCGCCGCGCGAAAGGTAGTCGAAGGGCCCGCGGCCACGATGGGACTCGGCGGTGCCGCCGAACACGGCGGCGAAGCGCTCATTGGCGCGCAGGATCTTGAGGTCCGTGCCGAAGAGCAGGAAACCCATCGGAGATTGGCCGAAAACCGCCTGTGAGGCGGCGAGGTCGGTCTCGATGCGGCGCAGGGCCCGTACGTCCACGACGATGCAGAGAGCGCCGCGCCCGCCGTCTTCGGTGTGCGTGGGCATGACGTAGACCTCGGCGAGCCCTTGGGCTTCGCTGCCCTCTATGGCGCGGAACGGGACGAGGCCTATCCACTCGCGGCCGTCCATGATCTCCGCGATCTTGCGGTGTCCGAGGTCGCGCAGCTCATCGGGGACGAAGGCTTCGATGGGGTCCTTGCCGACGGCCGCGGCCGCCGGGATGCCCAGCAGCTCGGTGGCCCGCTCGCTCCACTGATCGATCCGGCCGTCCGGCCCCAGCGAGAATGAGGCGACCTGAATGTAGTCGTAGATCGATCCGGGCGGGCTGCTCTGCCACATGGGGGCAGTCACCGACTCGTCGGGCGTCTCCGCCCCCGCTGGTTTGTCGCTCACGCGCCCGTCCCCTCCAGCTCACCTTGCCCGGACCGGCCTTCGCTGAGTATCCAGCACGTCAGCCGTCCGGAACACGGCCTTCACGATCACAGCACTGTCTCATTCGAGGGTCTGTGGCTTGACCCGAGATCGTCACTGCCATGCATCACGGCGGAGATCTCCGGGCCCGACCCGCGTCTGAGGGCACTCTCTTTCGGGGTTCCACCCGGGCCGTCAGGGCCAGGGGGACCGGCTGCCCTCGCCAGCGCTGGGAGGTGCTCTCGGGGGCACCTCCCAGCGCTGGCGGGGGGAGTTCGGCATCACGCCTATCTCCTAACCGGGCAAGGCCAGCTCGAACCACACGGTCTTGCCGCCGCTCCCGTGCCGGGTCCCCCAGCGCCGGGACGTATCGGCCACCAACTGCAGGCCACGCCCCCCTTCGTCCTCCGGACTCGCCTCCCGGGCCAGCGGCGGATCGGGCAGCGGGTCGGACACCTCGACCAGCAGTGCGTCGTTACGGGTGCGCTGCATGCGGAGCCCGATGGGGCCTCTCGCATGGCGCAGCGCGTTGGTGACGAGTTCACTGACCAGCAATACGGCCGTATCCCCGACGGCGTTCAGCTGCCACTCGTTGAGAGCTGTACGAACATGGACCCGGGCGGCGCGTACGGAGCCGGGTTCGGCGGGGAACGACCACTCGACGCAGGGAGCGCCTGACGCGGTGCGGGAGGCAGAGCGTCCCGGTGGCTCGAAGGCGCCCGCGATGTCGCTCACGCCGACCACTTCCAGACCGATGACAGGTCCGACTGTCCGGTTTCAGAGGATTCCCGGAATGACTACAGAGGTCATACCCGGTATCAGATCCGAACTATCGCCATATAGACCGCAGAGTGGGGTCAAAGACCCCTCATCCTTTCGTCCGCAAGCAGCCGGGCGGCCTCCGCCACAGCGGGCCTGTCCTGGTCGAGCCACTCGACCTCACCCACCCGGTCCGGGGTGAGCCAGCGCACCTCGTCGTGGTCCTGCAGCGGACGCGGCTCGCCGCCGACCAGCCGCGCGGTCCACACCTGCAGCACATAACCCGGCGTCAGAGGCCATTCCCCCGGGATCCGCATGAGCGGCTCCACCTCCACGCCCAGCTCCTCACGCAACTCGCGGACCAGCCCCTCCTCTGGGGCCTCACCGGGCTCGAGCTTGCCGCCCGGCAGCTCCCAGCGGCCCGCCAGAGCGGGCGGAGCGCTGCGCCGAGCGGCCAGCAGCCGCCCGGCGTCCAGCACCGCTCCGCCGACCACGACGCGCGCCCGATCTCCCGTCATGCGCCAAACCCTAGGGCGCGGCGGTGAGCTACGACGATGCCGCCCTGCGACTCACCCGCTCGACCGTGTAGAGCTTCTGCTGGCCGCGGCGGTCGAGCCGGTCGGCGACCCGCTCGGCCTCCGCCCGGGTGGCATAGCGGCCGACGCGGTAGCGGTTGCCGTTGTCGTCCTGGCGTATGACCAGCCAGGGGAGGACGACGCCGTTGTCACTCATCGGCCCACCCCTCGCGCCGTCGTGCGCACGCGCGCGCACAGCGTCCCGTCCTTCGAGGAAAGCGCAATCCGCATATGCCCGAGCGTACGCCCGACCTTAACTCAGCGCATACGAGTTTTCACAAAGAGGTACGCATCCGGCCACATGTTCGAGCTTGGACGACCTCGACCCCGCCGTCAGGGGCCCCTGCGGCCCCGCGGAAACGGCCCGCGCCCCCGACGACGTCGCCGCCGGTTCCGCCGGCGTCGGATGATGCACACCGGCCCTGCGGTTGCCGTGGCCAGGCCCCGCGGTTACTTCACCGGCAGGTGGTAGGCGACGCGGAACCGGTCCGCAGGGACCACCACGTCCGCCGTCTCCACCGGCCGGCCGGAGGCATAGAACGTGCGGGCCACTACGAGCACCGCATGCCCCGGCACCCCGCCCAGCGCCAGGGTCTCCTCCGCGAGCCCCGGGCGGGCGCCGACCTCCTCCGCCACGTTGTCCACGATCACGTCGATCGCCGCCATCCGCTCCACGACCCCGCGCCCGGCGAGCGGACCCTCCTCGGGCAGCATTACCGGCGTGCGGCCGGTGACCGCGAGCGGCTCCCAGGACGTGGCCAGCATCGCCGGCTCTCCCTCCGACCGGTAGAGATAGCGGGTGCGCATCACCTGGTCTCCCGGCTGGATCTCCAGACGCGCGGCGATGTCCGGGGCCGCATCCTCCTGCTCGCTGCTCGACTCCCAGGTGCCCCGCATCCGTTCGTCGGCCTGCTCCTGCCGGAAGGGGGTGGACTCGCCGACCGTGCGGTAGCCGGTACGGGCGATGCGGCGGGGCACCGGCTGCGCCCGGACGTACGTCCCCGAGCCGGAGCGTCCCTCGACGAGCCCTTCGGCCATCAGCACCTTGCGGGCCTCCAGCGCCACGGTGTCGGAGACGCCGTACTCCCGCCGGATGCGGGCCTGGGAGGGGAGCCTGGTGTGCGGCGGCAGAGAGCCGTCGACGATCTTCTGCCGCAGGTCGCCGGCGACCCGAAGGTACGCAGGCTGCTCACCGAAAGGCACGTGCCCTCCCAACAGGTTGACGGACTGCAACAGACTGGCAACCCTGGGTTGTCGCTCGCAAGCATAGGCCAGGGTTTCACTCGAAGTGGTGATCTTCTGCGTTGACCTGCCCGAACATGGGTAGAGCCACCGGATCAGGAGGGTGGGCACGAACGCCGTTGCGGCCCCCAACTCCCGGAGAGACCCTGGAAGAACAGACGCGTGATCGGGGCTTCCCGAGCGCGAACGGCGCGCCCGCCCCGGTCCGCCGGGAGAGGTGGGTCCCATGCGAACGCTTCTGAAGGCCCGGATACCCACGGAGGCCGGGAACAAGGCGATCAAGAACGGGACCATGGAGAAGACGCTCATGGGGGTGCTCGACCGACTCGAGCCGGAAGCGTGCTACTTCTACCCCGAGGAAGGCGAGCGGACCTGTTTCGTCGTGTTCGACATGGAACGGTCGTCGCAGCTGCCGAGCATCGCCGAGACCTTCTTCATGGAGTTCGGCGCCGAGGTCTACGTCGAGCCGGTGATGAACCTCGACGACCTGAAGACCGGCCTCGGGGAGGTCATGGGCCGCCAGTGACTGGGGGCACCCCTGGGGGCACCTCCCCTGGCTACGCCGGGGGGACCCCCGCCCGGACGGAGTCTTGGGGGAGGTAGCTGGAGGAGCTCACACACCGTCGTACGCGGTGAGGAGCAGCGCCACGTCGTCCGGCCGGTCGGGAGCACGGCGGGCCTGCTGGACCAGCGTGTCCGCCATGTGCTCCAGCGAATCCGGCGAGGAACCGGCGAGGGAGGCGCGCAGCGCCTCGACGCCCACATCGATGTCACGGCCCGGCTGCTCGACCATCCCGTCGGTGTACAGCGCCAGCACCGAGCCGCGCACGAGCTGTAGCTCGGTCACCGGGTAGAGCGACTCGCGGTCCACGCCGAGCAGTGTGCCGCCGTCCAGCGGGAGGACCTCGGTCCGCCCGTCGGGCCGGCGCAGCAGCGGCGGCGGGTGTCCGGCCCGTACCGCCAGGGCCCGGCCGGTCCGCGGGTCGAGTTCGATGTAACAGCAGGTCGCAAAGACTCCGGCGTCGAGGTCGGCGAGCAGCCGGTTGGTCCGGCAGACGACCTCGTCGGGTGGACGCTCACTCGCGGCGATGGCGTTGACCGCGCTGCGGAGCTGGCCCATCACCGCGGCGGCGGCGACGCTGTGCCCCTCGACGTCGCCGATGACGAGGGCCACGCCGCGGCCGGTGCCGATCACGTCGTACCAGTCGCCGCCGATCTCCATGCCCTGGGTGCCGGGGAGATAGCGACCGGTGGTCCGGAGCCCCTCGACCGGAGGCAGCCGGTGCGGCAGCAGAGCGTTCTGGAGTCCCCGGGCGAGGGCGAACTCCGCGTCGTAGAGCCGCGCCCGCTCCAGGGCCTGGGCGACCAGGCCGCCCAGCGCCGTGAGGGCGGCGCGCTCGTCGCCGGTGAAGGCGTGCGTGCTGTCGTAGCCGAGGATGCAGGAGCCGATCGGGTGGCCGGAGGCGATGAGGGGCAGAAACGCCCAGGCGTTCATCCGGTCCATCAGGATGCCCGGGTAGGCGGTCGACAGATGCTGGCGCGACTCGAAGAAGATGGGGACGCCGGAGGTCAGCGCCTCGACACCGGGCAGGTGGGCGTCGAGGGTGACCCCTTCGAAGCTGTCGAGGAAGCCGTCCGGGTAGCCGGACTCCCAGGCAAGGTGCATACGGCGGTCCCGGACCAGGTAGAGCGCCAGCTCCTGGCCCCCGAACGCGGGCAGCAGCTGTTCGGCGACCGCCCGGCAGACCTCTCGTACGGACACGGCCTCGGTGAGCACACTGGCCATCTGCACCACGCGGTACAGCGCGCCCGGACGCGCGATGGCCACGGGCGCGGCGAGCGCGGCCGTGCCCAGCGGCTCGGGGGCCCTCCCCCAGCTACCTCCCCCAGCTACCTCTGGGAGGTGCCCCCAGGGAGGTACCCCCACCGTCTCTGGCTCCGCCTCGGCGTGGGCGGGTGCGCTGGTGGGGAAGACCCGCCCGGTGAGTCCGTGCACATCGGGGTAGAGGACGAAGCCGAGCCATTCGCCGACCGGGTGACGTACCAGGAACGACGTCGGCTCCTGCGACAGCATCGCCGACCGGTAGCGGTCCTCGTAGGCGGGGTCGGAGAGCCAGGTCATCACGTGCCACGGGTAGCGGCCGAGGAGTTCGTCCCGGGTGCGGCGCAGCAGCTGCTCGCAACGGTGGTTGGTGTACGTGACGCGGCCGTCCTGGTCGAGCGAGAAGATGCCGTCGGGCAGCCGCTCGGCGGCCTCGGCCGCGGTGCTGCCGGCGGACGCGTCGACGACCACGCCGACCAGGCGCGGCGTGCTCTGCGGGTCGTCACCGCGGTCGACGACCCGGCCCCACAGCTCGATGGGCCGGTACCGGGGCTCGCCGCCGGTCTCGTCGAGGACCCGGAACCTCCGGGCGTGGACCCAGCCGAGCTCGGCCGCGTCCTGCCGGCTCGACCGCAGCTCATGGCGGTCGTCGGGGGTCACCCGGCGCTCGAGGTCCTCGATCGTGCCACCGAAGTGGGCCGGGTCGGTGCCGAGGACCTCGCAGGCCTCGTCGTCGGCGGCGAACGTGCCGGTGCCGAGGTTCCAGTCGATCAGGCCGACGCGGACCCCGCTGACCGCCTCGGCGGGCAGTCGTACGCTCACCGGATCGTCGTCGTACTCGACCCGGCAGTCGATCGCGGCGAGACGTGCGAGGGAACCGCCCATCGCGTCCGCGACGGCACGCAGCCGGAGCTCCTCGAACTGGACGGGGCGGTCGTCGCGTTCGATGGACCGCATCACCACGAGGACGCCCACCACCTCCCCACTCGCCCGCACGGGCTGGTATGCGGAGGCGAACGGGTACGGGAGGCCGGCCGACATCTGCGGGTAGCGGCGCATGGTCTCGCCGGCGTCGGACAGCACGATGCCGCACTCGGTCCGGTAGGCCTCGGATATCGGGAGGGCGCCGCTGACGGGGATGCGCCACCAGGACTTCAGCAGCGAGCGGGGGACCCCGGCGACCATCGTGAGCACCAGCGAGCGCCGGTCCCGCGAGCGGAGGTAGACGCTGCCGCCGTAGCCGCCGCCGGCCTGCACGGCGTCGACGAGCGAGGGGGCGAGCGCGGCTTCGATCTCCGCGCGGCAGCCGGCAACGACGCTCGTGTCGGACCGCCGCGCGCCCTCCGGCCCCGCGGCCACCTCACCCATCTCGCGCCCTCCCGGTACGGACGCATGTCGTACCACCAGGATGTGCCAAGCCCGGGCGATCGGCGCGCCGGGGGCGGGGGAGGTTGCGGGGCGAAGGGGCAGCCGCCGTTGCGGCTGCCCCTCATACGCTGATCATCGACTCGCTGTCGAACCATTCGCGGTCGACAGCCGCCGCAACGAAAGGCCTGATCAGAACTGGAGAGACCAGGCGTCGATCTTGCCGGTGTCGATCGACGCGTTGTCGTGGACCCGGAGCTTCCACGTGCCGTTCGCGATCTCGGATGTGGCGTCCACCGTGTACGCGGTGATCAGGTTGTCACTGCTGCCGCCCGTGCCGTAGCTCTTCATGCGGTAGGCCGTGCCGTCCGGCGCGATCACATCGACCTGCAGGTCACCGATGTAGGTGTGCTTGATGTCGACCGAGACGGAGAGGCCCGACGGCGCGTTGCCGCTGACACCGCTGACCGTGATCGGGGACTCGGTGGTGGCGTGGTCGTTGATCGCGTAGTCGGCGGTGTTCTCGAACTTCGGGCCCGGGGGCTGGGAGCTGCCGCCGGCGACGTTCAGCAGCCGGTTCGGCGAGCCGGTCCCGGGGCTGGTCACGACGCCCGTGCTGGCGGCCGCAGTGAGGGCGCTGGAGACCTGCGCCGGGGTGGAAGAGGGGTTGTCGGCCAGGTAGAGCGCCGCGGCCCCGGCCACGTGCGGGGCGGCCATCGACGTGCCGGAGATGGTGTTCGTGGCGGTGTCGTTGGTGTTCCACGCCGAGGTGATGGAGGAGCCGGGCGCGAACAGGTCCAGCGCGCTGCCGTAGTTGGAGAAGCTGGATCTGGCGTCGGTGTTGGTCGTGGAACCGACCGTGATGGCCTCACTCACCCGAGCCGGTGAGTAGTTGGAGGCGTTGGCGTTGGAGTTGCCTGCAGCGACGGCGTAGGTGATACCGGAGGCGATGGAGTTGCGTACCGCCGTGTCCAGGGCGGTGTCGACTCCGCCGCCGAGGCTCATGTTGGCGACGGCCGGCTTGACGGCGTTGTCTGTCACCCAGTCGATGCCGTCGACGACCTGGGCGGTTGTGCCGGAGCCCTGGTTGTTGAGCACCCGTACGCCGACGACCTTGGCCTTCTTGGCAACGCCGTACGAGCTCCCGGCCACCGTGCCGGCGACGTGGGTGCCGTGGCCGTGACCGTCCTGGGCGGTGTTGTCGTTGTCGACCGCGTCGTAGCCGTAGCCGGCACGACCGCCGAAGTCGGAGTGGCTGATCCGCACGCCGGTGTCGATGATGTACGCGGTGACACCGCTGCCGGCGGAGTCCGGGTAGGTGTAACTGTTGTTCAGGGGAAGGGACTTCTGATCGATGCGGTCCAGGCCCCAGGACGGCGGGTTCGGCTGAGTGCCCGATATGGAGAAGGTGCGGTTCTGCACCACCGATTCCACAGCGGGATCTCCCGCGAGCTTCTTGGCCTGTGCCTCGGACAGTTCGACGGCGTAGCCGTTCAGCGCCGCGCGGTAGGTCCTCTCGATCTTCGCGGAGAATCTCTTCGCCAGCGCTCGGCCCTTGGCCGAATCGGCTTCCGCCGCGGCTTCGTCGAGGATGACGATATAGCTGTCCTTGATGGCTCCGGGTGCTCCGGCGTTCAGGATCCGGCCTTCCGTACCGGCTGCCGGCGATGCGACTGCCGGGAGCGCCGGACCGACGCCGAGCGCAAGTGCTGTCACTGCTGCGGCCGCAGCCGCGCCAACGAGTCTTCGCCGGGAATGACGCATCACTGCCATGTGAGGGGTCCTTCTCATCGGTGGTGCGCAAGTGGGGGACGTGCCCGGGACCAGCCGTCAGCGAAAGGCGTCCGGGGCCGGGCACAGTGGTGCCAGGGAGGGGGAACGGGTGGTTCGGTTACCGCGGCACACAGGCATTGCATGCAGATCATGAGCATGACAGATCAGTGCTGCCACGACACCCGCGATGACTCAGCGGCTGTCGTTAGCGAAAGATTGACGCATCAGTAGAAAACAAGCAAGACTTCGTCACGGGCCGTCACATGAGCGACATAAATGGACGGGATGTCACCACGGATCCCCGGCCTCGGCTGGAGCGGCCGGCACCACGACATGGCGTGAGATGACCGGCACTCAGTAGCGCGGCATGTTCGGGATCGCCTTCTCCGCGAGTTCAATGAGCGCCTCCACCTTCGGCAGGTCGGCCTCGACCTCTTCCGCGGTCACCGCGGGAGCCTCCGACGACCGGTACTCCACTTCGTTGCGGCGGGAACGCATGCGGTTGAAGGGCCGCAGGATGGACCCGAGCGGGGGATCGAGCTGTGCCTGCACAGCCTTGTAGACGGCGGTGTGCCCGCCGCGACTGGTGGTCCGCAGGCCCTGGTTCTGCAGTACCGCCGCCAACGCCCTGCGCGCGGCGTCGTACGCCAGCGTGTACGCCCCTTCCGGGTCCATGGCCAACAGCCGCTGCGCAGAGCCGACATGGGTACGCGCCCGGGTCAGCTCGGCCTCAGCGGCCGGCCGTGAAGCGGGGACGCGCTCCAGCTCGCCGCCGCCGATGAGCGCGTCGATCGTCGTCCGACCTTGATTCCAGCGGGTCATTGCCCCTCCTGGCCGAGGTTCAACTGGACCAGCGGACGCTCGCGAACGCTGGTGAGGAACGGATCATCCGTGCGGCCACGCCACGCCTCGGCAGTGACCCGATGCATGTTGACCTCACGGCGCAACCGCCGAGACACGTCCTCGGCGATGTCGAAGAGGGCGTCAGGATCGGGATCACCCACGACGAGGACATCGACGTCAGCGGGCGGCGGCCCCGGCTCGCCGTTGTACCGCGCGGCCCACGAGCCGTAAATGTACGCGTGCCGCACGCCTTCGAGGCCCGCCAACGCCTCGGCGAGCAAGGGCAGGGGGCCGAATGATACGGACATGAGGTCGCTCAGCGGGCGATACAGCGGGGTGTCCGTACGTGCCGTGACCAGACGACTGCGCCCCACTCGCCGGTCGGTCAGGATGCCGCCGCCGACCAGCCGGTCAACCTCGCGGAGGACAGTCGTGGGCGTCACCCCGAAGTCGGCGGCAAGCTCGGTGATGCTGTATTCGCGCTCCGGGTGCAGAAGCACGAGAGCCAGGAGCTCGCCTTGCAGTCGAGACCGCAGGATGGGCAGGAGACTCGGCGAAACTTTCATTGGACGCAGCATATCCTGCATCCAATGAAAGTAACAGTGGGCAACCGATCGCCACTGTCGGGTCGACGCAGCGTCACACGTTGAACCGGAACGTCCACCACAACGCTCTCACTTGCGGAAACAGGCTTCCGAGAGATCCAAGTCAGCGCAGAATCAGCACGGGGGCGCCATCCCGGCACCCTGCGGCTCAGAAGCCCCTAGGCATCCCTACACGGCTTGCGTGCAGTCACCCGCGCGTGCCTCCGCCGAGAGCTGGCCGCCATATCGAGGGGCGCGGGCTGCATGGAGGGTTCTGCAGGACCTCCCGGCAGCGATGCCAGGCACGGGGCACAAGGTGTCCATAGACCCGACACGACATGTGACTCCGGGCGTCGGCCTGGTGCCTCGCACCTACCGGCCGGGACGGTGAACCGTTCGGCTGCCGGGTCTTCTCTTTTGTCGACCGTCAGCCGCCGGACCGGGACTCGATCTGCAATCCCGTGAACTCGGCCCGTGGGCTGACGATAAGCGACTGCTGCGCCTCGACCGTCTCGAGTGCGAGCCGAGGCAGTGGCACGTTCAGCGGCAAGAAGTCCGGCAGGAGATCGGCGGAGAGCGAGAGACGAACAGGCACCCCGGCCACCCGCAGCGTGCCGCTGAGGGAGGGGAGGTACAGGTCCACGTCTTCGATGGTGATGTCGAAGCCGAGCCCGAGCCCAGGGCCCGTCTGCACCGTGTCGAGCCGATAGCCCTGCAGGGAGACCGACGCCGCGTGCATGACGAGGACCTTGATCCCGCCCTCGGTGGTGGGCAGTATCCGGCTTCCCTTGATCTCCAGTGCGCGGGCGTCGAGTTTCGCGGCCCTGATGTTCGGCGGGAGCAAGGTGGGGAGAGGCAGGTCCTTGTTCTGCCCCGGCGCTGGGGGCACCGCCGTGTGCTTGATCTCGCCGGACGTTTCGGGAAGGCGCCCGAGGCTTGTGCGAGAGGGGTCGGGAGACCCTTCCGAGGGGTCGGTCCCCGGGTCCGGCCGCGGACCCGGGGGCGCTGGGGAAGGCTCCGGGGAGGGATCCGGCCCCGAGGGCGGGTCGGTGCACGGGGGTGGGGCAGGCGGCCACGGCAGAAGCCAGGGCAGTCCGTCGGGCAGGCATGGCTGCGCCTGGGCCGGGGCGGCGGTCACGAGGCTCAGCAGGAAGGCCGCGCAGGCGAGGGTGCCTGCGCGTAGCAGTCGGGGCGGGGTACGCCGAGTCACGACTTGGTGCCGCGCACCGCCCGCACTCCGTCCGTGCGGGGCCTCGGCCCGGTTGGCGGTGGCATTGGTGCGTACGACGTCAGCCGCATACTCACCGGCCGGGATCTGCTCCCCGTCCACGCCGCGCGGGTCCTCCTTCCCACCCACTTCCGTCGTGTTCCTCTTCCAAGAGTGGGCGGTTCCGGTGGGCCCATACCTGCGCGAGCCGCCGCCGGGCCGCTCGCCGTCCGACCCGTCCTCCCTCGGGCCTTCCGTCGTCGGTGGGCCGGGGCATTCGGTGCCGTGTCCGCCGCCCCCACCGGAGTGTTCGGCTGCCGACGCGGGGCGCCAGCCGAAGGCCATGCTCGATCCGAGGACGCCGAGGATCATGCCGATGCCCAGGCCGCCGAAGTTGGTGGTGGCGAAGGAGATGACGGAGAAGGCGGCGGATACGACCGCGGTGAACACACGATGATGCGGAAGAAGCCAGAAGACCGCCCCTGCGGCGAACAGAACCACTCCGACCCCGAGCGCTGTCGTCGCCGCCGGGCCGGCGGTGAGCATGACCTCCACAGGGGCGAGCGGCGGCGCGACGATGAAGCAGCCGCCCGCCAGCACCCAGAGTCCGGCCCAGAACGGTCTGGTGCGCCGCCAGTGACGGAAGTCCGCCCGCAGCCTTGTCAGCCGCATGCCCTTGCCCCTCGCTTGATGCTGAGGCCGAGACCGGAAAGCTTGAAGCTGCCGCTGGTGAGGGTGTGCGCGGTGGTGCTGAAATCCTCCAGGGACATCCCGGACGCCTGCAGCCCGAAGCGTCCCTTCGGCTCTCGTCCGCCCTCCCCTGTCCTGGTCAGCCGGGAGGCATCCACGCCGACTTCGACCTGCGAGAGGTTGCCTTTCGCACCCACGAGGTCGGTGGCGTCAGCGGTGAAGTCTTCCACGGTCACCGGGTCGGCGCCGCCGGACTTCAGACTCAACGTCACATCCCCGATGACGGGGAGGTGCGTGACCTGGGACAGGCACCGGCTGCGCAGGGAGGCCGAGCCGAACGCGAGCCGGATGGTCTCCAGGTCCTTGCTGTCGGCCGAGGTGACAGTGGAGGGGAAGCCGACCATCTGACGGCCGTCGACGCCGTCGGCGGTGACCTTGAACTGCTTTCCCGAGACGCCGAAAACTCGCAGCCAGGGCACCTTGCGCCATGGCGACCGTCATCGCCGCGACCGCGAGCACGGACGGCACCATCAGCAGGCTCGCCTGCCTCCAGCGGGTCCCGCCTCGCCGGGCAGCCGGGGGGCACGCCTCCCAAGGGTGGTCCCGGTCTCTCGGTGTCATGCAGGTCGTGTCTCTTCGTCGAGCGGTACACGGTGCCTCCTATCGGTTGTGGTCATCAGTGCCGGGCCGGATTGGACGGCGCGCCGGTCGGTGGAGCAGGTGCGGGTCCATGTCGGCCGGCGGCGGTCCGGCGCCGAGGTCGGCGGGGCAGTAGCCGGCGGGGTATCCGGGGTAGCCGCGCGGGTGGACGGAGCGGGTGAGGGCGGCGTCACGGCGGGGCGGGAGCAGGCGCACCACGCTGGCCCGGCCGCGCAGGGCGGCCCGTACCGCTCTGCCTGCCCAGGCCGGGGCCGCGGACAGCCCCAAGGCGCTGAGCGTGGGCTGTTCGAGCAGGCTGCGCACCGCCGCCTCGGCCGTGCTCCGCAGCGGCCTCGGGTACCGGGAGCGGAAGAGGTTGATGGTGTACCGGCCGATCGCTTGGTTGGCGAGGCAGTAGTCGAACCGCTCGTGCTCAAAACGCTGTTTGAAGTCGCGGAATCCGGCGTAGTCCGGTGGGATGTCCCGGATGCCCATGCGGCGGCCGATTTCGCCGTAGTAGTGGAACGCGGCTTGCCGCTCGTGGGGATGGAGGGGGCGCCAGCCGAACTCGTCGATCCAGTAGATGGGTTCGTAGACGAAGGTGGACAGGACGTACAGCATGTCGTCGTTGCTGATCGAGTACTGGCGGTGCATGCCGTTGATCACGCGGAGCGCTTCCTTGCCGCGCGTGGAGTCGTATCCGTGCTCCGCAAGCTCGGCCATCAGCAGGGCGGTGTCGTCGTAGCGTTTCTGCGGCCGGTGCTCGAACTCCCCTGTCGCCGCGAGCAGTCCGGAGATGCTGGGCACGCAGAAAGTGCGCAACAGGGCCAACTCCAGGGCGCGCAGGTAATCCCACGGGAACTCGTGTCCCGACGAGATGCGATAGATCTCCTGCGCGTCGGCGAGCGGGTCGAGGTCGGCTATGCGGGTCAGCCAGTGGTCGCGACGCATGTGCTCTCCTTGCGGTGGACACTTCGGCGTATCGCCGTGTGTGCGTGCGGATGGAACGCCCGTCAGGCGCCGGTGAAGCGTGCCGGTCGGTGCTCGCGGAAAGCGCGGACGCCTTCGGTGAAATCGGCGCGCTCGAACAGCCGGAGTTGTCCGGCCCGTTCCTGTGACAGGGCATGGTCGAGACCGGCGAGGGCGCTCGCGCGGAGGGCTCGCTTGGTCTCGGCGTAGGCTGCGGTTGGGCCGGTTGCCAGGGCGGCGATGACCTTGTCTGCCTCGGCGGCCAGTTGGTCGTCGGGGACCACGGCGGAGATCAGTCCCCAGTCGAACGCCCGCTGTGCCGGGACGCGTTCGGCGAGCAGGGCCATGCGCGCCGCGCGGGCCCGGCCGATGGCGGCCGGGATGGTCGCGGTGGTCCCGCCGTCCGGCATGAGTCCGACGTTCGCGAAGGCCAGCAGGAAGTAGGCTGACTCCGCCGCCCAGATGAGGTCACAGGCGGTGGCGATCGAACAACCGACCCCGGCCGCCGGGCCGTTGACGACTGCGACCACGGGTTTCGGCGCGTCGGCGATGGCGCGGATGAGGCGGTTCGCGGCGTCGATGCCGTCCTCGGTGGCGCCGCTCGCGTCCCGGACCGCTCCGGAAACGCCCGCCGAGGCCATGCCATGGCCCACATCGGTCAGGTCCGCGCCGGTGCAGAACGCCCGGCCGGTGCCGGTGAGTGTGATCACCCGTATCGCGGGATCCGCGGCGGCCTTCTCGACGGCGTCGGCCGCGGCCCTCAGTACGGCGGCGGTCAGGGCGTTGAGCCGCTGCGGACGGTTGAAGACGATCCGCAGCACGCCGTCGTCTTCGTCGGCGAGGAGATACGGTCGGCCGGTCACCGCCCGGCTCCCTCGGTCACGGCGGTGCGACCAGGAGCCTGCCCGGCAGCGACGATCGCCGCGAGACGGCTCTCGATCAGTGCCGCCGCTTCGGTGACGATGCGGGTGACCAGGTCGGCCACGGTGGGGATGTCGTGGATGATGCCCTGCACCGCGCCCGAGCTCCAGATTCCGGCTTCGAGGTCGCCCTCCTCGAACACCTTTCGGCCGCGCGCTCCGGCCACCAGGTCGCGTACGTCGTCGAACTGCCCGCCGGCGTCGAGGATTTCCACCACGCGCCGGCTGACTCCGTTGCTTGCCACCCGGGCGGTGTTGCGCAGGGGCCGGAAGATCAGCTCGGTGTCGCGTTCGGTGTTGGCGACGATCTGCCGCTTCACCCGCTCGTGCACCGGTGCCTCGGTGGTGCACAGGAATCGGGTGCCCATGTTGATGCCGTCGGCGCCGAGTGCCAGGGCCGCCACCAGACCGCGGGCGTCCGCGATGCCGCCGGAGGCGAGGATCGGCACGGTGAGCCGGTCTGCGGCCGCTGGGATGAGCACCAGGCCGGGTATGTCGTCCTCGCCCGGGTGGCCCGCGCATTCGAAGCCGTCGATGCTGACCGCGTCCACGCCGAGGTG
This sequence comes from Streptomyces sp. KR80, assembly GCF_052245555.1. Taxonomy (NCBI): domain Bacteria; kingdom Bacillati; phylum Actinomycetota; class Actinomycetes; order Kitasatosporales; family Streptomycetaceae; genus Streptomyces; species Streptomyces sp. KR80. The sequence continues at coordinate 34,514 of NZ_JBQQCD010000010.1, read as the reverse complement.
CTGCGCCTTGACGGCGTGCCGGACGCTGGTGCACTTGTGCACCACTTTGATCCCGGCGGCGTGGAAGGCGGGCAGGTGATCGGCAGGGTTGGACCCTGCCGTTTCGACGACCTTGATGCCTGACTCAATGATCGCCTGCCGGTACTCCTCGTACGGGGGCGGGATGATGGCGGGCAGGATCGTCAGGTTCACGCCGAACGGTTTGTCGGTCAGGTCGCGGCAGCGCCCGATCTCCTTGACCAGGGCTTCCGGGGTGGGCTGGGTCAGCGCGGTGAGGAAGCCCAGGGCGCCGGCGTTGGCGACGGCAGCCACGAGCTCCGCGCGGCCCACCCACTGCATGCCGCCTTGGACAAGGGGGTACTCGATTCCGAAAGTTTCGGTGAAACGAGTCGTCAGCATGAGGCGAAGAGTCCCTTCTGGGCGCGGGCACGGGCGCGGTGAGCAGTCACCGCGCGCGGCCGTGTATGCGGGTCAGGGCGGTACGCAGCAGGCGCATGGCAGCGGGGCTGCGCCGGAAAGTCGGCAGGGTCATGCCCGGCACCGGGAATCGCCGGCGGGCAATGGCCTGGGTGCGGGTGAAGGTGAGAAGCCCTTCCAGGCCGTGAATGCGGCCGAAGCCCGAGTCTCCGACGCCGCCGAAGGGCAGGGCAGGGATCGCCGCGTACGCCAGCATCGCGTTGACGGAGACCGTTCCGCAGCGCAGCCGCCGGGCGATCGCCTGGCCGTGGCGCCGGGAGAACACCGTGGCGCCCAGGCCGAAGCGGGTGCCGTTGGCCAGTCGTACGGCCTCCTCGGCATCGTCCACGGTGCGGACGACGACCAGCGGGCCGAACGTCTCCTCCCGCACCGCCGGATGCGACTCGGGTACGTCGACGAGGACGACCGGATCGACGTACGGCGGGCGCAGGGCGTCGAGGCCGCCGACCAGTGCGGTGCCGCCGGCCTCGAGCGCGCCGGTGAGGTGGCGGCGTACCACGTCGATCTGGTCCGGAACCGTCATCGGGCCGTAGGCGTCGCCGGCGCGGATGCCTTGCAACTCGTCGCGGAGCGCGGTGAGGAAGCGCTCGGCCACCGGCCGCTCCACGTACACCCGTTCCACCCCGATGCAGGTCTGGCCGGCGTTGCTCATCGCGCCCCAGGCGACCGCTTCGGCGGCGGCGGTCACGTCCGCGTCCTCGGCGACGATCACCGGGTCCTTGCCGCCGAGCTCCATGAGCACCGGCGTGAGCTGCTCGGCCGCGGCCGCCATGACCTTCTTGCCGGTTGCGGCCGAGCCGGTGAAGGCGATCAGGTCGGCCCCGGAGGCAACCAGGGCTGCGCCCGTCCCGCCTTCGCCGAAGACCGCGGTCAACACCCCGTCGGGCAGAGTGGGGTTGGCCGCCGCGAAGGCGTCAACGTAGAACTTCGCGACCGCCGGGGTGTGTTCGCTGGGCTTGAACACCACCGTGTTCCCGGCGGCCAGCGCGTAGGTGATCGATCCCATCGGCGTGTTCACCGGGTAGTTCCACGGGCCGATCACCCCGATGACGCCGAGCGGATGGCGTTCGACGCGGGCCTGGCAGTTGGCCATCAGCACCCCGGGCGACACCCGGCGCGCGGCGACCGCCTGACCTGCGTGCCGGGCGGACCAGCGGATGTGTCCGAGCGCGAGCGCCAGTTCCAGATAGGCGTCCTCGGCCGGTTTGCCGTTCTCGGCGTGCACCAGCTCGCACAGCACGTCGGCGTCGCGGACCAGTCGGGCGGCCCAGCGCAGCAGGGCCCGGCGTCGCTCGCGCCAGTTCAGTGCGCTCCAGTACGCCGCCGCCCGGCGGGCCTGGTCCACTGCGTCGTGCACCTGGGCGGGGGTGTGCAGGGGCAGTTCGGCGACGAGGTCCCCAGTGGCGGGGTTGAGCGAGCGCAGCCGGGGCTCCTCGCAGACCGCGGGCATCGTGTGCTCCACTGCGGTCACCGCTGTCACAGCCCGAAGGTCTTGCCGATGATGTCGCGCTGGATCTCGCTGGTTCCTCCGTACACGGTGGACACCACCGTGGAGCGGAGCATGCGCTCCATCCCGTACTCCAGCGCGTAGCCGTAGCCGCCCATCATCTGCATGCCGTCCAGCGCCACGGCCTTGGCGAGCTCGGTGGCCTTGAGCTTCGCCATCGACGCCTCGCGCGGCAGCATCCGCCCGGGGGCGGCGTCGATGCGGCGCGCCACGTCGTGCACGAGGAGGCGGGTGCACTCCAGTTCCGTGGCATGGTCGGCGAGCCGGTGCCGTAGCGCCTGGAAGGTGCCGATGGGACGGCCGAACTGGTGGCGCTCCTTGACGTATTCCACGGTGTCGTCGAAGGCGCGCCGGGCGGTGCCGAGCATGTGCGCGGCCAGGATCATCCGCTCCAGGTTCAGCCCGGCCATCAACTGACTCCAGCCCTGCCCGACTTCGCCGACCACAGTGTCCTCGGGCACGAAGCATTCAGTGAAGTAGAGATCGTTGACGTCGGGCCCTCCGAGGGTCTCGATGCCGTGGATCTCCAGTCCTTCGGTCTCCGGCGGCACGGAGAACATGGTCAGGCCCTCGTGTTTGGTGCCGGATGTGGAGGTGCGGGCGACCAGCAGGATGTGCTCGGCCAAGTGGGCGTTGGAGCACCACGTCTTCTGGCCGTTGATCACCCAGCCGCCGTCGCGCCGTTCGGCCTTGCACGTCAGCGCGGCAACATCCGAACCCGCGCCGGGCTCGGACATCGAGATGGCCAGGACCTTGCCCTGGAGGAAGTCGCCTAGCACCCGCCGCTTCTGCTCCTCGGTGCCGAACTTCTGGTACGAGGCCGCCGCGATCGCCGACGTGGAGATACCACCGATGGGGGCCTGCCAGTACGCGGTGGTCTCCAGGAACAGCGCCAGCTCGGCCATGCCCTGGCCCCCGCCGCCGTACTCCTCGGGCACCGCGATGCCCAGCCAGCCGAGCTCCGCCATCTTCCGGTACAGCTCGGGGTTGTGCTGGTGGCTGCCGCCGCCGGTGAGTTTGTCCCACTGCTCGCGGGTGCCGAACTCGCGGCGGCAGAAGTCGGTGAGCGCGGCGGTGAAGTCCCGCTGCTCAAGGGTCAGTAGGTCGGTCACGAAAGACACCTCTTCTTCCAGGGCCAGGCGGTCAGCGGGGTGCGTACAGGGCGGGGGCGGGGTGCGTTCAGGGCTGTCAGCGGGGTGCGTACAGCGCGTCGATCTCGTCCGCGTACCGCGCTTCGATCACGCGCCGCTTGAGTGAGAGCTTGGGGGTGAGCTCCCCGGTCTGAGGGCTCCAGGACCGGTCGAGCACGTGGAAGGACTTGACCTGTTCGGGCCGGGAGAGCACCGCGTTGGCCCGCTCGACCGCGGCGGCCAGTTCCTTGTGGACGTGCGGCTCCGCGGCCAGTTCCCTGATGTCCTCGGCGGGCAGCCCGTGGGCCCGTGCCCAAAGGGGCGCGGCCTCCTCGTCGAGCACCAGCAGGGCGGTCAGATAGGGGCGGCGGTCGCCGACGACCGCGGCGTAGCCGATCAGCGGGTGGGCCCGCAGCAGGGACTCCACGCGGCTGGGCGCGATGTTCTTGCCGCTGGCGGTGATGATGAGTTCCTTCTTGCGGTCGGTGATCCGCAGCATGCCGTCGGGGTCGAAGGTGCCGACATCGCCGGTGGCCAGCCAGCCTTCGTCGTCCACCGCCGGTTCGATCCGGCCGTCCGCCTGGAGGTAGCCGAGGAACACCAGCGGCCCGCGTACCTCGATCTCACCGTCGGCGGCAAGGCGTACCTCCATGCCCGGCACGGGCAGCCCGACGGTGCCGGCCCGGTAGCGGTCCGGGTAGGTGCTGGTGGCCGCACCGGTGGTCTCGGACAGGCCCCACACCTCCATGACGGTCAGGCCCAACGAGCCGAAGAACTCCAGGACTTCGGCCGGGATCGGGGCGGCGCCGCTGCCGAGCCGGACCGCGTCGGCGAGCCCGAGCTGCTCGCGCAGCAGGCGCAGCACCGTGGCGTCAGCTTCGGTGAGGGCGGCGGCGAGGTCGGGCGGCAGGGCGGTGCCGTCCGCCCGGATCCGGTAGGCCCGGCCGGCCGCCTCGCGTGCGGCATCCACGGCGGCCCGGCGCGGCTCGTCGAGCCCGGACAACACTCCTTGAAGGGCGGCGGCGAACTTCTCCCACACCCGGGGCACCCCGAAGAAGCCCTGCGGGCGCACCGCGGTCAGGGTGGGCAGCAGCTGCGCCGGGTCGGGGCAGATCGTCACATGGCCGGCCGTGTAGACCGGCAGGTACATGCCGAGCGCCCGTTCGGCGATGTGTGCCAGCGGCAGGTAGGCGATCAGCCTGGGGTGCTCAGGGCCTGCGTTGATCAGATCCTGGGCGGCGCACTGGTAGACGGCGTTGCGGTGCGAGAGCACCACGCCTTTCGGGTCGCCGGTGGTGCCCGAGGTGTAGATCATCGCGAGCGGGTCGTCCTGCCTGATGGCATCGGTCCACTGCTGGGCGCGCTCGGGATCGCCATGGTGCCGTTCCCCGCCCTGGGCGACCAGTTCGGCGTACGAGACGCAGGGGAAGCCCGGGGCCGCGGCGGCCGGGTCGAGCAGCACAACGGCGCGCAGGGACGGCATCGCGGCCAGCGCCGGACGCCAGCGCTCGACCTCCGCGGCCCCCTCCAGAACCACCACCGTCGCCCCGCTGTGCAGGGCGACCTGCCGGATCTGCTCCGGGCTGAGCGTCGCGTAGGTGGTGCACGGGATGGCGCCGAGCTGTACGGCCGCGAAGTCGATCGCCCAGTGCTCGGGGCGGCTGGACATCGCGATGAGCATGCGGTCGCCGCGCCCAAGGCCGAGCCCGTGCAGCCCGTGTGCGGCGGCCAGCACTTCGTCGGCGAGCTCCTGCCACGTCCAGGTCAGGCGGTTCGCCCCGGACGGGCCGGTCAAGGCCGGCAGATCGGCGAACTCGGTGGCGTTGCGGTGCAGCAGGCGTGGCAGGGTCCACGTTCCCACCGCGCGGGTGATGTCGGATTCCGTGACCATGAGCGGCTCCCTTCGTCGAGCGCCGGGCACGTCCCATATGACAGACCCAGTCCCGAGTACCTGTCAAGAGATGCGAATCGTGACTTACTTAATTCGATGTCATAACAGGTCACTGCGAGAGCGAGAAGTGACAGCTCAGCGGCTGTTCAATCACCGAGAAGGCTGACTACACTCGCCGCATGCCGAGTTCTCCCCGTCGACGCCCCAAGAACCGCAAGGCGTCCATCGCGCTCGCCGCGGCTGAGCTGTTCTGCGCCCGCGGGTACCACAACGTCGGCATCGAGGACATCGCGAGGGCGGTCGGCATCACCGGCCCGGCGATCTACCGGCACTTCCCCACCAAGCAGGCCATTCTGGCCACCGCGGTCGACGAGCTGGGCACGAGCTTCGCCGAGTGCGTCCACTCGTCGGACGCGGTCGACGTCCCTGCCGAGCGGCTGCGCACCGTGCTGCCCGCACTGGTGCGCTTCACCTTCGACCGTCGCGCGGTGGCCCGGCTCTACCAGTGGCAGGGGCGCCATCTTGATCCGGAGCAGCGGGAGTTGCTCGCCGAGCGGTTCGACGGCTCCGTACGCACCCTGCGCGACCTGCTCCTTCAGGCACGTCCCGAGCTGCCCAAACGAGACGCCGCCACGCTGGTGGCGGCCGCGCTGAGCGTGATCGCAAGCCCGGCCACGCACCGTGCGGCGCTCGCCAAGACCCAGGCCGAGCGGACCATCGTGGACTGCGCCACGGCCGTGCTCACCGCCGACCTGCCCGCACCCCGCAGCGCCGCGCCGCGGGGTTACCGGCCGGAGCAGGGCGCGCTGCTGCCGCGTCGCGAGCGGCTGCTCGCCGAGGCTGTCCGGCTGTTCCACGAGCGCGGTTATCACGAGGTGTCGATCTCCGACATCGGCGAGGCAGCGGGTATCAACGCCTCCAGCGTCTACCGCCACTTCGCGAGCAAGGCCGATCTCCTTGCCGCCGCGTACTACCGGGCCAGCAGCCGTCTCGAACTGGCCACCTCCGAGGCGCTGTCGGACGCCAAGACCCCCGCGGAGGCGATGCTGCGGCTGGTCGACACCTACGTGCGGCTGAGCTTTGCGCATGCGGAGGTGCCCGCGGTGTACGCCGTGGAGAGCGAGAACCTGCCCGCGGCCGACCGCCACCGGCTGCGGGTCGAGCAGCGTCGGCACGTCGACACCTGGGTGGGCCTGCTGTCCGAGCTGGATCCCGACCAGCCGGCCGGGGTGCTGCGCTTCCGGGTCCACGCGGCGTTCAACGTGGTGACCGACCTGGCCGGCTCCGGTGGGGCATCGGTCAACGCGGAGCGCACCGCCGCCCTCGTACAGCACGCACTGGCCCTGGCGAATCACGGCTGACTTCATGACGCGGCCGACGCCGGTGCGAGGCGTGCTTATACGGGGAGTGCACCGACGTCTAGACGTGGAGTGCCCCGACGTCCTGGGCCTGGTCACCGAAGTACTGCCGCAGGTGCCGCCGGGTGAACCGGTCGCCGCTGCGGAGCAGACGGTCACGGCCGGCGGCCGTGCGGCCCAGGACGTGATAGCGCAGGAAGTTGGCGGCCAGCAGCGGTGGCACGGCCCAGGGCAGGGCCACCCGCAGGCCCAGGTCCCGCATGCCCTGGCGGCCGAGGAAGTAGCGGAGCATGCTCAGCAGACGGGCGCGGGCATAGGCGCGGCGCACCCCGGCGAAGCGGGTGAAGTGCAAGGCGCGCTGGGCCTCGACGACGGCCCGGGCCAACGGAGGACCGGCCGCACTGCCATAACTCTGGGTGATCAACTGGTGGTAGCTGAGGTGGTGTTGGTGCAGCTCACTGTCGAACAGCCAGTCCTCGTCCACGCCGAGCAGCCAGCCGACGTACTTCCACAGGTGCATCAGCGCCCGCGAGTCGGCGCGGGTCACCCGCACGCCGAGCAGCCGGACGCCAAGGAGCTGGAGCGCGTTGAACAGCCCGAGCGTGGCGGCCAGATCGGACTGGTTGACCGGCAGTCCCCAGCGGCCGGTGTCCCACCCCCCGCCGTTCTCCACCTGGTGGTTGACCAGGGCGTGCATGAGGCGCACATGCACCGTGAGCCGGAAGCCCGCCCCGTCGCGCCGCATCGCGTCGTCACCGCCGACGGCGATCGCCCACCGCTGGGTCTCGGCGAGCCTGCGCAGCGCGGAGCCGCCGGTCAGGCCGCCGGTTTCGACCAGCAGGTCCGGCGGGCCGCCGAACCGGTAGGAGCCGATCAGCGCCAACTGCAGCAGTACATCTGCGGAATTGCGGCCGAACCGCCGAGCCACCCGGCCGCCCTCGTTGACCATGTCGAAGTCCACCCAGTCCGGCACCTTCTCGATCACGGCGAAGAAGTCCCGCAGCGGCCGCGGGGCATCCGGCACCGCGTCGATCCCCTCGGCGAGCGCATGCTTGAACTGCCGCATGGTGACCCGGTCCGGGTCCGTCGTGTCGGTGATCCGCAGAGCGCGGGCCAACGCTGCTCCCAGCTCGTCGCGCGCCATCAGGCGCTGCCCGATGGTGTCCAATACCTCTTGATCAGGGGTGCGTTGACCGATCAGCATCTGCAGCGGTCGGCCGAGGCGGCGGTTGACAGCCTCGGTCTCGCGAAAACGCCGAGGATACGGAGACGGAGGCGCAACAGCTGGTGTCCGCACGTCGGTTGGCCGGGCCTGGGCATCACGCGAGGGTGGCTTGTGTGCGACCATGAGCCGATGCTGACAGCCGCTCGCACTCGCGTTCAATTCGTGTTCTGACCGCCATGCCGCCGCCCCGTCGCAGCACTCCGCGCACCACGCCCGCTCGCGTTTCGCCGCGGAAGTTGCCGCGCCAGGAACGCTCCCGGGCGATGGTGGAACGCATCCTCGACGCCGGACGGCAGGCCCTGGCCGAGTACGGATACGAGGGTGCGTCGACCAATCGGATCGCGGCGACGGCCGGGATCAGCCCCGGCTCGCTGTACCAGTACTTTCCCCACAAGGACGCCATCGTGTCGGCCGTCCTCGAGCGCTACAGCGACGCGCTCGTCTCCCGCGTCACCGCCCACCTGACCGGCCAGTTCGACCAGCCCGCGCCCGTGGTCACCCGGACCACGCTCGCCGCGCTCCTCGACGGGCTCGACGTGGAGCCGGCATTCCTGCGCGCCGCGGTCGTACACGGCTCCCGCCTCGACGACGGCCGCACCCTGCGCGCCTTCGAGCACCGCATCGCAGAACTGGTCCTCGCCTACCTGATGACACAGCGCACGAGCCTGCGGCCGGACACCCCACTCGATGCGGCGGTGTGGATGCTGGTGCGCACGGTCGAACACCTCACCGTGCGCTACCTGCTCGAGCAACCGCCCATCACTCGCGAGCAGTTCCTTGACGAACTCAGCCGGCTCGCCCTCAACTACCTGAAGCCGGCGTCATAATGCGAGCCGTACGCGAGCGATCCCCCTCCCAACCGACATGGCTGTCGGATGGATCGGGTAGGTTCTTCAGTCAGCAGGCACAGCGAGGGCGGGGGACACGGTGACGGGGACCGCGGCGACAGGACCAAAGAAGACGACCGACCCGAAGAAACCGGACGGCCCGAAGAAGCGGATGCGCGGCCCCGCCCGCCGCGGCCAGATCCTGGTCGCGGCGGTGGAAGTGTTCGCCGCCAAGGGGTACAGCGCCGCCTCGATGGGCGACATAGGCGAGGCCGCCGAGGTGGCCCGACCCGTGCTCTACGACCACTTCGCCTCCAAGCAGGTGCTGTACCTGAATGTGCTCGCGGAGCAGAACGCGGCACTGATCGCCCAGGTGGGCGCCGGCATCCAGGGCAGCGGTGGCCCGAGGCGGCGGATGCGGGCCACCATCGAGGCGTTCTTCACCTTCGCCGAGCAGCATCCGGCGGCGCGCACGGTGCTCTACGACCACACCGACGAGGGCGACCCGGAGATCGAGGCCGTCCGGCGCGGCTACTGGGACACCCGGATCAAGGTCGTGACCTCGATGCTGGGCGAGGACCTGAAGCGCGTCGGGGTGGATCCCGGTTCCGTGGAGGCCGAGCTGACGGTGGAGCTGCTGACCAACGGGCTCAACGGTCTCGCCCGCTGGTGGCTGAGGCACCCGGGGACCAGTCGCGCCACGCTGGTGAGCACCGCCGAACGCCTGCTGTGGAAGGGCATGGCGCGCTTCGACGAACCGTCGGACCAACTCTCGTAGGACCTGCGGCCGGCCCCTCTCCTCCACGTCCGCGCCGAGTCGAGCCGTACGGCAGCCCCCCGAGGGCTGCCGCTCTTTCGTGTGCCCCGACGGCTCATTCACGTACCCGGGCCACCGCTGGCGAGCCGTCAACTGCACCCAGGGGCTTGACCGTTGCCATGTCCGCGCCCATAGTGAGCCCCCATAACCGACACTGCTGTCGGAAGTTGGGAGCCGTGATGAACACGCACTCGAGATCGGACGACAAGGACAGCGGACGGCGCACCATCAACCGTCGAACGCTGGTCACCGGCATCGCGGCCACGGCCGCGGGCGCGGCGACCACGGGCGTGGCCGGCGCGATGCCCGTTCCGGAAGCGAGCCGGGTCAAGAATGCAGGGAGGGCGGCCGGCGGACGGCGGGTGGCCGTGCTCGGCGGCGGCATCGGAGGTCTCACCGCCGCCCACGAGCTTGCCGAGCGGGGCTTCGAGGTCACCGTCTACGAACGCAAGGAACTGGGCGGCAAGGCACGCAGCATCCCGGTCCCCGGAACCGGTGGCGGGGGGCGGTCGGATCTGCCCGGCGAGCACGGATTCCGGTTCTTCCCGGGCTTCTACCAGAACATCCCGGAGACGATGAGCCGGATTCCCTACCCGGGCAACAGCCAGGGCACGGCCGACAACCTGGTGGCCGGTGAGCGCATCATGGCCTGCTGGAATGGCGAAGCCTACTATCTGCCGACCTCGGCCACCGCACCGGAGAACTTCACGCCACAGGCTCTGCAGGACTACTTCAGAACGATCCTCCAGGGCCTGCGGAACGTCCCGGCCCAGGACATCGCGCTGTTCGCCAGCAAGGTGGTCGCCTTCCTGGCGAGCGGACCGAAGCGGCGCATGGGCCAGTGGGAGAACACCGGGTACGCCGACTTCGTCGGCATGGACAAGATGTCGCCCGCCGGGCGGGAGATCCTTGTGGACCTGTTCACGTCCACCCTGGTGGCTGCCAAACCGGAGAAGGCCAACGCCCGCACCATGGGCCTGATGGCAGAGGGCTGGCTCAACGCCACCTTCCAGCGCGGCGGCTACACCAACCCGGACCAGTTGCTCAACGGGCCCACCAATGAGGTGTTCATCGACCCCTGGGTGACGTATCTCAAGGGCCTCGGCGTGACCTTCAAAGTCGGCTGGACCGTCACCGGCCTCACCTTGAACGGCGGCACGATCACCGAGGCCAGTGCGACCGGCCCGACCGGGTCGTCGGCCACCATCCAGGCGGACTGGTATGTGCTCGCCGTCCCGGTCGAGCGGGCCGTCCCGCTGCTCAACACCCAGATCCTGATCGCCGATCCGCAGCTGCGGAAGCTGCGGTCACTCGAGACGGACTGGATGAACGGCGTCATGATCTACACCACCGAGCCGGTGCCGATCGCCAAGGGCCATGTCGCCTACGTCGGCCAGCCATGGGCAGTCACGTCAATCAGCCAGGCGCAGTTCTGGAAAGCCGACTTCGCCGCCCGCTACGGCGACGGCACCGCCGTGGATTGCCTGTCCGTGGACGTGTCCAACTGGGACGCCCCCGGCATCCTCTACGGCAAGACCGCACGCGAGTGCAGCCGCCAGCAGATCGTCAACGAGGTCCTCGCCCAGATCCGCGCCGCCCTGCCCGACGCCGACAACGTACTACCGGATTCGATCATCCACTCCTGGTTCGTCGACCCCGCGATCACCGGCGAAGGCACCCCCGACGTCGCCAACGACGAACCGCTGCTCGTCAACACACCCAAGTCCTGGAGCTACCGGCCCGAGGCGAAAACGGCAATCCCCAACCTCTTCCTCGCCGCGGACTATGTCCGCTCCCACATCAACCTGGCCACCATGGAAGGCGCCAACGAGGCCGGACGGGCCGCGGCCAACGGCATCCTGACCGCCTCCGGCTCCTCGGCGGAGAAGGCCACCATCAAGAAGCTCTACGAACCGCCCGAGATGCGACCGTTCTGGGCCAAGGACGACATCGACTACGCCCTCGGCCTGCCCAATCAGTTCGACATCATCGATCCCATCCGGCCCTGATGCGCGTCGGCCGGGAGAAGGAAGCGGGATGACTGATCGCGTCGCCATCATCGGCGCAGGGTTCGCCGGCCTGTGCATGGCCATCCGCCTGGCACAGGCCGGTGTCACCTCGTTCACGGTGTACGAGAAGGCAGAGGACCTCGGCGGGGTGTGGCGGGACAACACCTATCCGGGCGCGGGCTGCGACGTGCCGTCGCACCTCTACTCGTACTCCTTCGCGCCCCGCGCGGACTGGAGCCGCGCCTACCCTCTGCAGCCCGAGCTGCTGCGCTACCTGCACGACTGCGCCGACACCCATGGAATCCGCCCCCGGATCCGGTTCCACACCGAAATCACCTCCGCCGCCTACGACGAGAGAGCCCAGCGGTGGGAACTGCGCACCGCCGACGGCCGCACCCACCACGCCCAGGTCCTGGTGACCGCGGTCGGCCAGCTCAACCGGCCCAAGTACCCCGACTACCCCGGCTTGGACGACTTCGCCGGCACCGCCTTCCACTCGGCGCGCTGGAACCACCACCACGACCTCACCGACGAGGTGGTCGGGGTGATCGGCACAGGCCCCAGCGCCGTCCAGTTCATCCCGCAGATCGCACCCAAGGTGCGCACCCTGCGGGTGTTCCAACGCTCCGCGAACTGGGTCATGCCCAAGTGGGACTACCGCTACGGGCCGGTCCACCGGGCCCTGTTCACCACCGCCGCCGGCCGACTTGCCTTCCGCGGCGGCTGGTTCGCCTTCGGCGACACTGTCCTGCACTCGGCCGTACGCGGCGGACGCCTCGGCAAACTCGTCGAGTACCTGTGCCGCCGCCAACTGCGCACCCAGATACCCGATCCGGCCCTCCGGGCCAAGCTGACCCCCGACTTCCCGCTCGGGTGCAAGCGCATCCTCATCTCCGACGACTACTACCCGGCGCTCGCGCGGGACAACGTCGAGGTGATCACCGAGAAGATCACCCGGATCACACCGCACGGCATCCAGACCGCCGACGGCACCGAGCACACCCTGGACACCCTGATCCACGGCACCGGATTCACAGCGACCGATTTCCTCGCCCCCATGACCATCACCGGCCGCGACGGCCGTCAGCTGCGCGAACACGCCTGGGCCGACGGCGCCGCCGCCTTCCTCGGCATGACGGTCCCCGAGTTCCCCAACCTGTTCCTGCTCTACGGGCCGAACACCAACCTCGGCAACAACTCCGTGATCCTCATGATCGAATCCCAGGTGCGTTACATCCTCTCGTGCCTGGACACGATGGACCGCGACGGCCGCAGGGAGATGGAGGTGTCCCCGCACGCCTTCGCGTCCTTCCAGCGCCATCTCGACGACGCCCTGCGCGCGACGGTCTGGGAGGCGGGCTGCAGCAGCTGGTACAAGACGGACACCGGCAAGGTCACCAACAACTGGCCCCATCGCGCCGCCCGTTACCGCAAACTCACCCGCCGGCCCGCCCCGGCACACTTCCCCGCCGCGGCGGACAACCGGGACGCACTCACGCCCGAGGACCACACCGGACCGCTCTGAGGCCCGCGCTCCAGCAGTAGCCCCGACCACGCCCCGACGACATACGAAGGAGGAACCCGTGACTGCGGCCGCCCGCAAACCCGGAGTCGTCCCCAGACCGGTGGTCCGGGCCGCGCTGCGCTCCGGCGTCCGCCCGCTGCTCGGCCCCCGGGTACCGGTCGCCGTCCAGCGGCGCGGCCTCGACCTGCTCAGCGGCGTCCCCCGGCTCCCGGCCGGCACCCGGGTGTCCCGGGTCCGGCTGGGCGGCCTCCCCGCCGAACGGGTCGGCCTCCCCGGGGCGGACACGGCGCGCGCGGTCCTGTGCCTGCACGGCGGCGGGTACGTCACCGGCTCGCCGCGCACCCACCGGGCGCTGGCCGCCCACCTTGCCGCCGCCACCTGCGCCCCCGTGTACGTCCTCGACTACCGCCTGGCCCCCGAACACCCCTACCCCGCAGCCCTCGACGACGCGACCGACGCCTACCAGGCACTGCTCGCCCAGGGCCATGGCCCACAGAATCTGTCCCTTGTCGGCGACTCCGCCGGCGGCGGCCTCGCCCTGGCCCTCGCCCTACGCTTACGAGCCCGGGGCCTGCCCCCACCCGGCGCCCTGGCCTTGCTGTCCCCCTGGCTGGACCTCACCCTGAGCGCACCCGGCGATCCGCGCCGGGACCCGCTGTTGCGCCTGGCCTGGCTGCGCTGGTGCGCCACCGGTTACGCGGCGAACGCCGACCCCGCCGCACCGGAACTCTCCCCGCTCTTCGGTGATCTGGCGTGTCTGCCGCCGATACTCGTCCACGTAGGCAGCGACGAAGTCCTCCGCTCCGACACCGAACGCCTCGTCACGCGCGCCGAGCAGGCAGGCACCCCTGTCAGCCATCGCCGCCTCGACGGCCTCTGGCACGCGGCGCACCTGCACGCCGGGCTCATGACCGAGTCGACCGCGGCCGTGCGCGAGGTCGGCCGCTTCCTGGCCACCACGCCGCGCCCAGAACCCGACGCGTCAGGCTGAGGGTCGAGTTTCGGTTGGTGAGGTGCCAGGACGCGCGAACTGCAATCCGGGCCTGAGAAAACCGCAACCGCGACACCTCAGCCCCTCGGCCGGTACCCTCCCGACACCGCCCCGGCAATCCGATATAGATGACCCGGCGGTCAGTAGTGATAACGAGCTGCGAGGATCACGATCTCCTTGTCCGTGACCAGGTAGACGAGGCGGTGCTCGTCGTCGATCCGCCTCGACCACGCCCCGGGCAAGTGGTACTTGAGCGGTTCGGGCTTGCCGATCCCCGTGCAGGGGTAACGCTTGATGTCCTCGATGAGCTTGTTGATCCGCGCGAGCATCTTGCGGTCGTTCTTGAGCCAGGACGTGTAGTCCTCCCGGCCCTGATCCTCGAAGACGAGCCTCACGGAGTACCCTCGCCGGCCGCGTCCGGCGAGTCGGGGTCGATCAGCTCGCGCTCCGACACGTTGATGTTGGCCAGGGCGTTCTCGTACGCCTTGAGCAGTCGGCGAGCGTTCGCCGGAGAGCGCAGCAGGTAGGAGCCTTCGCGCAGCGCCGCATAGTCCTCGGCCGAGACAAGGACGGCATTGCCGTGCTTGGAGACGATCTCGATGGCCTCGTGATCGTCGTTGACCTTCTTGATCAACGGAAAGAGAGCCTTGCGGGCCTCGCTCGCGGTTATCGACATGGGCTGACTCCCTACATCAAGTGGTACCGAATAACGTACCACTCTCGGCCGCCTACATCAGAACCAATTACGTGACGAACTCATCAGAAAACCCAGCACCAACCCAGCATCAACCCAGCACGGGAAACAGCAAGGGGCCGACTCCCGGACGAGCCGACCCCATCTGATCTGCAAGGTTGCCAGGCTGCCAACGTGGTGTTATTTCACTCGTCACACGTTGAAGCGGAACTCCACCACGTCGCCGTCCTGCATCACGTAGTCCTTGCCCTCCATGCGCGCCTTGCCCTTCGCGCGGGCCTCCGGGACGGAGCCGCACTCGATCAGGTCCTCGTAATGCACGATCTCGGCCTTGATGAAGCCCTTCTGGAAGTCGGTGTGGATGACACCGGCCGCCTCCGGGGCCGTAGCGCCCTTCTTGATCGTCCAGGCGCGGGCCTCCTTCGGACCGGCCGTGAGGTACGTCTGGAGGCCGAGTGTCTCGAAGCCGACCCGGGCGAGGGTGGACAGGCCGGGCTCCTCCTGACCCATGGCCTGGAGCAGCTCCAGTGCCTCGTCGCCCTCCAGCTCGATCAGCTCGGACTCGATCTTCGCATTGAGGAAGATCGCCTCGGCCGGGGCGACGAGGGCGCGCTGCTCCCGCTTGAATGTCTCGTCGGTCAGCTCCTCCTCGTCGACGTTGAAGACGTAGAGGAAGGGCTTGGTGGTCAGCAGGAAGAGCTCGTGCAGCAGCCGGCCCTGCTCGGTGTCCTTGGTGATGCCGGCCGAGAAGAGCGTGCGGCCCTCCTCGATGATCTCCTTGGCTGCTTCGACAGCGGCGAGGACCGGGGCCCTGTCCTTCCGGATGCGAACCTCCTTCGACAGGCGGGGAAGCGCCTTCTCGATGGACTGGAGGTCGGCGAGGATCAGCTCGGTGTTGATGGTCTCGATGTCCTCCTTGGGCGAGACCTCGCCGGCGACATGCACGACGTTCGGGTCCCTGAAGGCCCGGATGACCTGGCAGATCGCGTCTGCCTCACGGATGTTCGCCAGGAACTTGTTGCCCAGGCCCTCGCCCTCGGAGGCACCGCGCACGAGGCCGGCGATGTCGACGAAGTCGACGTTGGCGGGGACGATGCGCTCCGAGCCGAAGACCTCGGCCAGCTTGCTCAGGCGCGGGTCGGGGAGGCCGACGACACCCACGTGGGGCTCGATGGTGGCGAACGGGTAGTTGGCCGCCAGCACGTCGTTCTTGGTCAGGGCGTTGAACAGGGTCGACTTGCCGACATTCGGCAGGCCGACGATTCCGATCGTGAGCGACACGTGGCGACTTCCCGTAGCGAGACCGTTGGAGGGGGACGGCCCGGGAGGACGGGCCGATCAACCAGTCTACGGGCGCTCCGCCGCGGCCCACGCCCGCGGAGTCCGAGCGAACCGCCCCGCGGACGCCGGCGCCGCGGCCTGCGCCAGGAGGACCGGCCGTCGAACACCGCAACACGCCTGGACGAACGGCGTGTCCAACGCCGGACTCCGCGGCCTCCGCGACCTACTTTGGTCGGGTGGAGCAACCCAGCACCCCCACGTCCCAGGACTCGGCCACCGTCTACCGCGCCGCACCTCCGCGCTCCGCTCCCCGTGTGCTCGCCGCGCTCCGGCTGCTCCGCCGGCTGCACCAGGTGCCCGGCCCACGCTTCACGGGCCTCGGCTGCGGACTGGTTGCCACGACCGCCATGGTGGTGGTCGGCGCGCTGGACGAACTGATGCTGGACGGCTCCTCCTTCGCCTATGGGGTGATGTTCGTGCTGCTGTCCGCGGCTTGCGGACTCTGGGTACGGTCCGCGGATCTGATCACGGCGCCGATCAGCGTGCCCATCGCGTTCATGGCCGGGCTGGTGCCCATCAGCGGCGGGGAGAGCGGGGTGGGGGGTCAGGTGGTGGCCGCGTTCACCCAGCTGGCGCTGCAGGCGGGCTGGCTGTACAGCGGAACGCTGACGGCGGCGCTGGTGGTCGTCGTACGCAAGCTGCTCCTGCTGGGGAACCGAGCCGCCCGGCGGGCGGAGCGCATCCGCAGTGGCCCGCAGACTCCGTCAGGCCCCGCGGCCGAGCGGGCCTGACCCCGGCCTGGCGGCGAGGACGGCACCCCGCCGAACGCACCTGCCCCTCGCCCGGCCGGTCCCTGGTCTAGCCGACGACCTGCTCGCGAGCCGCCATGGCCGCTCCGACGATCCCCGCGTTGTTCTGCAGCTCCGCCGGTACCAGCTCCGCCCTGATCCCCTCGATCAACGGCAGGAACTTCTCCGCTTTGCGGCTGACCCCGCCCCCGACGATGAACAGTTCGGGCGAGAAGAGCATCTCCACATGGGCCAGGTACTTCTGCAGCCGCCGAGCCCAGTGGGGCCAGCTCAGCTCCTCGTCGTCCCGCGCCTTGGTGGAGGCGCGCTTCTCGGCGTCGTGGCCGTCCAGCTCCAGGTGACCGAGCTCGGTGTTGGGGACCAGCCGTCCGTCCGTGAAGACCGCGCTGCCGATGCCGGTGCCGAGGGTCAGCAGGATCACCGTGCCACCGCGGCCCCGGCCGGCCCCGAAGGACATCTCCGCCATGCCTGCGGCGTCCGCGTCGTTCACCACGGTCACCGGAAGACCGCCGAGCCGCTCGCCGAGCAGCCCGCGGGCGTCCAGGCCCACCCATCCGGAGTCCACGTTCGCCGCCGTACGGGTCGTACCGCGCGTGACGACCCCGGGGAAGGTCACGCCCACGGGACCCGACCAGCCGAAGTGGCCCACCACCTCCCGGACGCGATCCGCCACCGCGTCCGGAGTCGCCGGGTGCGGAGTGAGGACCTTGTGCCGCTGTTCGGTCAGAGCACCCCGGTCCAGATCGACCGGGGCTCCCTTGACGCCCGATCCGCCGATGTCAACGCCGAATACGTCCATGAGGACCACGCTACGGGCAGTGGCCACCCGTAGTAGCGCCGGGCAGCCCCTCGGTCACGTACCGCCGGGCAAGACCTCGGTCACGTACCGGAGGAGGAGGCCTCGGCGGCCTCGGCGGCCTCCGCGCGCAGATCGCGTCGCAGCTCCTTCGGCAGCGAGAAGGTGATGCTCTCCTCCGCGGCCGTCACGGTCTCGACGTCCTCGTAGCCGCGCTCGGCGAGCCAGTCCAGCACGCCCTCCACCAGGATCTCCGGGACCGAGGCACCGGAGGTGACACCGACCGTGGTCACGCCCTCCAGCCAGGCCTCGTCGATCTCATCGGCGAAGTCGACCAGGTGCGCGTCCTTCGCGCCCGCGCCGAGCGCGACCTCGACGAGCCGGACGGAGTTGGAGGAGTTCTTGGAGCCGACGACGATGACGAGTTCGGCCTGGGCGCCCATCTGCTTCACCGCGGTCTGGCGGTTCTGCGTGGCGTAGCAGATGTCGTCACTGGGCGGGGAGAGAAGGTTGGGGAAGCGGCCCTTGAGCGCGTCGACCGTCTCCATCGTCTCGTCGACCGACAGGGTGGTCTGGGAGAGCCAGACGACCTTGTCCGGGTCACGGACCTCGACATTCTCCACATCGCCCGGGCCGTCGACCAGCTGGATGTGCTCCGGGGCCTCGCCGCTCGTGCCGATGACCTCTTCGTGGCCCTCGTGGCCGATGAGGAGGATGTCGTAGTCCTCCTTGGCGAAGCGGACGGCTTCCTTGTGGACCTTGGTGACCAGCGGGCAGGTCGCGTCGATGCTGGCGAGCCTGCCGCGCTCGGCCTCTTCGTGGACGACCGGCGCGACGCCGTGCGCCGAGAAGACCACGATGTTGCCCTCCGGCACTTCCTCCGTCTCGTCGACGAAGATCGCGCCCTTCTTCTCGAGGGTCTTCACGACGTACTTGTTGTGGACGATTTCATGGCGCACATAGATCGGTGCGCCGTACTGCTCGAGGGCCTTCTCCACGGCGATCACGGCTCGGTCGACGCCCGCGCAGTAACCCCGGGGGGCGGCGAGCAGGACGCGACGGGAAGTAGCAGTCATGCCCACCATCGTAGGGGTCGCGGCGCTGGCGGAATGATCGCGTCCAGCGCCCCGAGCGCTGCAGGACACGCTCGCCTCTGCGGCCCGGGCGCCGAGGCGGTGCGATGTCAGCCGGGACGACTAGCCTGCCCGTATGGCTCTCAAGACGTCCCCGGACGCTCCGATCCCCGTCGGCCAGGTCTCCCGGCTCATCGGGGGGTGGATCGACCGGCTGGGGTCGGTGTGGGTCGAGGGGCAGATCACGCAGCTGTCCCGGCGGCCCGGGGCCGGCGTCGTGTTCCTGACCCTGCGCGACCCCTCGCACGACATCTCGCTCTCAGTCACCTGCTACCGCATGGTGTTCGACCGGGTCGCGGACCTCGTCTCCGAGGGCGCGCGGGTGGTCGTGCACGCTAAGCCGGAGTGGTACGCCCCCCGCGGTCAGCTCTCGTTGCGCGCGGCCGAGATCCGGCCGGTGGGCGTGGGCGAGCTCCTGGCCCGGCTTGAGCAGCTGAAGAAGACCCTCGCGGCCGAGGGCCTCTTCGCGCTCGACCGCAAGCGGCCGCTGCCGTTCCTCCCGCAGCTCATCGGGCTGGTCTGCGGCCGCGCCTCGGCAGCTGAGCGAGACGTGCTGGAGAACGCCCGGCACCGCTGGCCCGCCGTCCGCTTCGAGGTCCGCAATGTGCCCGTGCAGGGTGTGCACGCCGTGCCGCAGGTCGTCAAGGCGGTCAAGGAGCTGGACGCGCTGCCGGACGTGGACGTGATCATCGTGGCGCGGGGCGGCGGCAGCGTCGAGGATCTGTTGCCGTTCTCCGACGAGCGGCTCGTACGGGCCGTGGCCGCGTGCCGCACCGCCGTCGTGTCGGCCATCGGGCACGAGCCGGATACGCCGCTGCTCGACCTGGTCGCCGATCTGCGCGCCTCCACCCCCACCGACGCGGCGAAGAAGGTCGTGCCGGACGTCGGCGAGGAGCTGACCCGTATCCGCCAGCTGCGCCAGCGGGCGCTGCGGTCGGTCACCGGTCTGCTCGAGCGGGAGGAGCGCGGGCTCGCGGCGGCCTGCCACCGGCCGTCCATGGAACGGCCGCAGCGCATGGTGGAGGAGCGCGAGGAGCAGGTGTGTGCGCTGCTCGACCGGGGCCGCCGGACGCTCGGCCATCTGCTGGACCGGGCCGACTCCGAGCTGGCGCACACCCGGGCACGGGTCGTCGCGCTGTCCCCGGCGGCGACCCTGGAACGGGGGTACGCCGTGCTGCAACGGTCCGACGGAAGGGTGGTCCGCTCGGCGGAGGAGGTCGCCGCGGAGGAGAAGCTGCGGGCCCGGGTCGCGGACGGGGAGTTCACCGTACGGGTCTCCCCCTGAGGCGCCGGCTCCGGAAGGCCCGGTCGTGTCACCGCTCACCTCTAGGCTGGACTCATGACCACTACGGACGAGCCGTCCACCGACTCGACGCTCGGGTACGAGCAGGCGCGTGACGAGCTGATCGAGGTCGTGCGGCGGCTGGAGGCGGGCGGCACGACGCTCGAGGAATCCCTCGCGCTGTGGGAGCGGGGCGAGGAGCTGGCGAAGGTCTGCCGTCGGTGGCTGGAGGGGGCGCGGGCCCGGCTGGACGCAGCGCTGGCGGAGTCGGGAGAGGGCGATGCCCGGGCCGAGACCGTGGATGAAGGCGCCGAGGGAGACGCAGCGGGCGACGAGGGCGGCGCACCGGACTGAGGGGATCCCACGCCACCGAGTGACGACTCCTGTGAAGTGGGTCACATCCCGAGGTTGGTTGAAATAGAAACCAAATCTGGCGGGTTCTCCTTGGCGTCACAAGCCGTCCTCCCCCGGCTACCTCCCCCAGCTACCTCCCTCAGCTACCGCTGGGAGGTGCCCCCAAGGAGGTGCCCCCAGGGAGGTGACCTCAGGAAGGGTTCCCCGCATGACTCTCGCCCTCGACGCCGCCGCCCAGGACCTGCTGTTCCGCGAGGCCCGGACCGCCAACACCTTCACCGACGAGCCGGTGACGGACGAACAGCTGCAGGCGATCTACGACCTGGTGAAGTACGCGCCCACCGCGTTCAACCAGTCGCCGCTGCGCATCGTCCTGGTCCGCTCCCCCGAGGCACGCGAGCGCCTGGTCCAGCACATGGCAGAAGGCAACCAGCAGAAGACGGCCGCCGCTCCCCTGGTCGCGATCCTCGCCACGGACCACGAGTTCCACGAGGAGCTGCCCCGGCTCTTCCCGCACTTCCCGCAGGCCAAGGACATGTTCTTCAGCGAGCGTCCGGTCCGCGAGCAGGCCGGATCCTTCAACGCCGCACTGCAGGTCGGCTACTTCGTCATCGGCGTCCGCGCCGCCGGTCTGGCCGCCGGCCCGATGACCGGTTTCAACGCCGATGCGATCAACAAGGAGTTCTTCCCCGACGGAGACCACTCGGCGCTGGCCGTGGTGAACATCGGCAAGCCCGGCGAGAACGCATGGTTCCCGAGGAGCCCGCGCCTGGAGTACGACGAGGTCGTCACGACGATCTGACGTATGGCCCCGGGCCTGGGGGTCCGCCCGATGGCCGCCCCGCTTCCGCCTCCTACGAGGTGGTGAGCGCGGCGGCCATCTTCGCCAGCTGCGGGTAGGCAGCCGTGCCCGTGACGACCGTGGTCACGCCACGCTCCTCCCGGACCAGCGCGTCGTACTTCGGGCCCTCGTAGCGGTCCCAGGTCTCGTCGCCGACCCGCTGCGTGCCGCCCGTCTTCTCCGCTCCGTGGCTCACTCTCGTGACGAACTTCGACGGCGTGCCGTCGCTCTGCTCCACAGCCACGTACTCGTCCCGCGGGTCCAGAAAGCCCAGATGCCAGGCCGCCCCGTCCGGGGAGTCGCCCTTGTACGACACCGAAGTCGCCCGCCACGTGCTGGGCAGGCCCTCGGGAGCGGCCAGCGGATACGGCGCGGCGCGGCGGGCCGTATCCAGCTCCACCGTGTAGTCGACCGGCTTGACCGGGTCGAGCGAGTCGTCGTGCGGCACGAAGAAGTAGATGCCTGCCACGACGACGCCGATCACTGCCATCGACAGCACCATGTCCCGCACCGTCTGGTTACCGCGCATACCTGCCACGCCCCTATGGTCTCCCATCGCCGACCCGGCGATTCGGGCACCCCCGCACCACCCGGGGGCCACGGCGCTTGGCCGCGCTGCGGCGGCGCTCATGCGTGGGGCGCACTGCTCACATTCGCGGCGAGCCGATACTGTGCTTTGTGGGGGGACACCCCCACACCCCCGGCATGGTCACCCTCGTTCCGGCCGTCGTCGTACAGAAAGGTGCGCTCCGATGACCGAAAATCATCTGCCGTCCCAGCTCGAGGTGAGCCCGGAGGCACCAGACCGCAACCTCGCCCTGGAGCTCGTACGGGTCACCGAGGCCGCCGCGATGGCGGCCGGCCGGTGGGTCGGCCGCGGTGACAAGAACGGTGCCGACGGCGCGGCCGTGAAGGCCATGCGCACCCTCGTCCACACCGTCTCGATGAACGGCGTCGTCGTCATCGGCGAGGGCGAGAAGGACGAGGCGCCGATGCTGTTCAACGGCGAGCGGGTGGGCGACGGCACCGGTGCGGAGTGCGACGTCGCCGTGGACCCGGTCGACGGGACCACGCTCACCGCCAAGGGCATGGGCAACGCCGTGTCGGTCCTCGCGGTGGCCGACCGCGGCACCATGTTCGACCCGTCCGCCGTGTTCTACATGGACAAGCTGGTCACCGGCCCCGAGGCCGCCGACTTCGTCGACATCACCGCCCCGCCGTCGGTCAACATCCGCAGGGTCGCCAAGGCCAAGCACAGCGCGCCGGAGGACGTGACGGTCGTCATCCTGGACCGGCCGCGCCACGACTCGCTGGTCCGGGAGATCCGCGAAACCGGGGCCCGGATCAAGTTCATCTCGGACGGCGATGTCGCGGGCGCGATCATGGCCGTACGGGAGGGCACTGGCGTCGACCTGCTGATGGGCGTCGGCGGGACGCCCGAGGGCATCATCGCGGCCTGTGCGATCAAGTGCCTCGGCGGCACGATCCAGGGCAAGTTGTGGCCCAAGGACGACGAGGAGAAGCAGCGCGCACTCGACGCGGGTCACGATCTCGACCGCGTCCTGAGCACCGACGACCTGGTCAGCGGCGAGAACGTGTTCTTCGTCGCCACCGGGATCACCGACGGCGAGCTGCTGCGCGGGGTGCGGTACCGCGCGGAGACGGCCACCACCCAGTCGCTGGTGATGCGCTCCAAGTCCGGCACCATCCGGCAGATCGACTCCACACACCGGCTGTCGAAGCTCCGCGCCTACAGCGCCATCGACTTCGACCGCGCACGCTGAGCCGCGCGCGCTGAGCCGAGGGGCCGGATCCCGCAGCCGGAATTCCTACGGCCAGGCAATACGAACCGTCCGGGGGCGCTCCCGAGCAGGGGCGCCCCCGGACGTGCGTCTCATCCCGCCGCAGCGATCTGCGTGACGGCCGAGCGGGCCGCCTTCTGCAGCTCAACTTCCCGGCGCCGACGGCGGGCCAGCACGACCCGGCGCTCGGCCGCCGTCAGCCCGCCCCATACGCCGTACGGCTCAGGCTGCATCAGCGCGTGCTCCCTGCACTCGACCATGACCGGGCACCGGGAGCAGACCCGCTTGGCGGCCTCCTCACGGGACAGCCGCGCGGCTGTCGGCTCCTTCGAAGGTGCGAAGAACAGTCCCGCTTCGTCGCGGCGGCACACCGCCTCCGCGTGCCAGGGGCCCTCCTGATCCCGAGCGGGAGTGCGCTGCGGAGGCACGGCGGCGGCCTGCAGGGGCTGATGCGGCGGTTGCAGCACGGTCTACTCCTGACGACGGCATTCGCGAAAGAGTCACCCTTGCCCGTCTCCCCTGCACACGGCCGTTGCCACCCTCATGCCGTACGAGAAGACGATGCAGCAGCCCTACCCGCTGTGCGTGCGCCTATGCATACCGTGGCAGTTTGCTCGCGACTTACGCGCGATCACGGCCGTGGAGCCGGTCCGGGGCGGCCCCCGTCCCTCGGCCCCGGCGGGCGGCTACTGAGCCTTACCTCACAGCCGACGTGCCCCGACCGCGTTCTACGCTTGTGCCGCGCCGTCGACGATGCCGGTCGCCAGTCGTCTGCCGAGTGAGGAATGGCCCCCATGTCCCCTGCCCCCCGCCCGAACCATCCGGAGTTCGCCTACACGGATCTCCTGCCCCTGGGCGAGGACACCACGCCGTACCGCCTGGTGACCTCCGAGGGCGTGAGCACCTTCGAGGCCGACGGACGCACGTTCCTCAAGGTCGAGCCGGAGGCGCTGCGCAAGCTGGCAGCCGAGGCGATGCACGACATCTCGCACTACCTGCGGCCCGCCCACCTCGCCCAGTTGCGGCGCATCCTGGACGACCTCGAAGCCTCCCCCAACGACCGCTTCGTCGCCCTCGACCTGCTGAAGAACGCGAACATCGCGGCCGCGGGCGTCCTCCCCATGTGCCAGGACACCGGCACCGCGATCGTGATGGGCAAGCGCGGCCAGAACGTCCTGACGTCGGGCGGTGACGAGGAGGCGCTCTCGCGCGGCATCTACGACGCGTACACCGAGCTGAACCTGCGCTACTCGCAGATGGCCCCGCTGACCATGTGGGACGAGAAGAACACCGGCTCGAACCTGCCCGCGCAGATCGAGCTGTACGCGACCGACGGCGGCGCGTACAAGTTCCTCTTCATGGCCAAGGGCGGCGGCTCGGCCAACAAGTCCTTCCTCTACCAGGAGACGAAGGCCGTTCTGAACGAGGCCTCCATGATGAAGTTCCTGGAGGAGAAGATCCGTTCGCTGGGCACGGCCGCCTGCCCGCCGTACCACCTGGCGATCGTCGTGGGCGGCACGTCCGCCGAGTACGCGCTCAAGACCGCGAAGTACGCCTCGGCGCACTACCTCGACGCGCTGCCGGGCGAGGGCTCCCCGACCGGCCACGGCTTCCGTGACAAGGAGCTGGAGGAGAAGGTCTTCGAGCTGACGCAGCGGATCGGCATCGGTGCGCAGTTCGGCGGCAAGTACTTCTGCCACGACGTGCGCGTGGTGCGGCTGCCGCGACACGGCGCGTCCTGCCCGGTCGCCATCGCCGTCTCCTGCTCCGCCGACCGCCAGGCGGTCGCGAAGATCACGGCCGAGGGCGTCTTCCTGGAGCAGTTGGAGACCGACCCGGCGAAGTACCTGCCGGAGACCACGGACGAGCAGCTGACCGAGGGCGCCGGCGCCGATCTGGACGCGGTGCGCATCGACCTCAACCAGCCGATGGACGACATCCTGGCGGAGCTGACGAAGCACCCGGTCAAGACCCGGCTGTCGCTGACCGGCACGCTGGTCGTCGCCCGGGACATCGCGCACGCGAAGATCAAGGAGCGGCTGGACGCGGGCGAGGAGATGCCGGAGTACTTGAAGAACCACCCGGTGTACTACGCGGGCCCGGCCAAGACGCCCGAGGGCTACGCCTCCGGCTCGTTCGGCCCGACGACTGCGGGCCGGATGGACGCGTACGTCGAGCAGTTCCAGGCGGTGGGCGGCTCGAAGATCATGCTCGCCAAGGGCAACCGCTCCCAGCAGGTCACCAACGCCTGTGCCGCGCACGGCGGCTTCTACCTCGGCTCGATCGGCGGCCCGGCCGCGCGCCTCGCCCAGGACTGCATCAAGAAGGTGGAGGTGCTGGAGTACGAGGAGCTGGGCATGGAGGCGGTCTGGAAGATCGAGGTCGAGGACTTCCCGGCCTTCATCGTGGTCGACGACAAGGGCAACGACTTCTTCCAAGATCCGTCCCCCGCCCAGCCGTTCGTCCGGACCATCCCGGTCCGGCCGGGCAACTGAGCCGGGACGTCCGGGCGACGACTTCGCACCGGGCTGCGGTTGGGGCGCCCCGGGGGCACCCAGAGGTAGTCCCCTGGGCCCAACGGCCCGGTGCGGAACACGCTCCCCGCCCAAGGCGGCAGATTCTTCCTGCCGAGACGGCCGGGGATTCCTCCTGCCGCAACGGCGAGAGGCCCCACGGCGCGGACCGGCGGTGACCACCAGCCCGAGCCACTGGTCGGCGAACCCCCGCCAGAGGCTTCGGCCGGTGCGCCAGGCGCGCTTGGGGGCTCCAGTTTGATCGGCACCGCCGGACAGCACTCCCGCGGTTACTCGCCGCTGCCGCGGAGAACTCTTCCCGCCGCAGCGGCGGGAGATCTTTCCGCCGCAACGGCGAGAGGCCCCACGGCGCGGACCGGCGGTGACCACCAGCCCGAGCCACTGGTGGGCAACCCCCCGGAGGCGCTACGCGTGGTGCGCCAAGCGGGCGTGGGGGTCCGGCTCGCCGGTCACGGCGGGCGGGTCCGCGTGCACCAGGGCAGCGGTCAGCCGCGGCACGGCGTGCAGCAGAGCGTGCTCGGCCTCCACGGCGACCTGGTGGGCGGCCCTTATGCTCAGGTCGCCGTCGACGACGATCGCCACCTCGGCGCGCAGCCGGTGACCGATCCACCGCATCCGCAGCTCGCCGACCTCCGTTACGCCGGTCACCTCGCGGAGCGCGGCCGCGGCCGCGTCGACCAGCGCGGGGTCGACCGCGTCCATCAGGCGGCGGAAGACCTCCCGCGCCGCGTCCTTCAGCACCAGGGCGATGGCGGCGGTGATGAGCAGGCCGACGATCGGGTCCGCCAGTCGCCAGCCGAGCGCCGCCCCGCCTGCCCCGAGCAGGACGGCGAGTGAGGTGAAGCCGTCCGTTCGGGCGTGCAGCCCGTCGGCGACGAGTGCGGCAGAGCCGATCCGGCGGCCGGTCCGGATCCGGTAGCGGGCGACCCACTCGTTGCCGACGAAGCCGACGAGTGCCGCCGCGGCGACCGCCGGCAGGTGCGAGATCCGCTGCGGGTCGAGCAGCCGGTCGACCGCCGCCCACCCGGCCAGCGCCGCAGATGCCGCGATGGTCGCCACGATGGCGATCCCGGCCAGGTCCTCCGCTCTGCCGTATCCGTAGGTGAAGCGGCGGGTGGCGGCGCGCCTGCCCAGGATGAACGCGACGCCGAGTGGCACGGCGGTCAGCGCGTCGGCGGCGTTGTGGACGGTGTCGCCCAGCAGCGCGACCGACCCTGACAGGACCACCACCACCGCCTGAAACGTTGCGGTCACGGCCAGCACTCCGAGAGAGATCCACAGCGTCCGCATGCCCGCTGCTGAGGTTTCCAGGGCGGAGTCGATCTTGTCCACGGCCTCGTGGCGGTGCGGGGTGATCAGATGGGCTGCTCGGTGCCACAGCCGGGACCACCGGCCGGGACCGTCATGGGCCTGCTCGTGCCCGGGGGTGTGCTCGTGACGGGCGCATGAATGGCCGTGCTCGTGGCCGTACTGGTCGTCGCGCTGTCCGTAGCCGTGGGAGGGATGGGTCCTGTTGGGCTCGCTCACAGCGCGATTATGAACGGTTACGCTCCGGCTTTCACCTCTCACCTGCGCACTCGCCGCAGGTGCGGCTCAGCCTTACGACCCGCCTGCGCCGTACGGACGGCCCGCACAACATGCCCGCGCCACCCCGACGCGACAGCCGGGTCAGGCAGGACACGGAAGCCGCGTGCCTGCGCCGCCCCGGTTCTTCGGTCGTTGCTCGCGGTATGTACCGCCAAGTAAGGCGGACGGGAACACCGCGAACCGGGCACATGCTGTAGACCCCAGGAGGTACCTGACGATGACCGACGAAGGCAGCGAGAGCTACCGGATCGAGCGCGACTCGATGGGCGAGGTCCGGGTCCCGGCGCATGCGAAGTGGCGGGCGCAGACCCAGCGGGCGGTGCAGAACTTCCCCATCTCCGGGCAGCGTCTGGAGCGGACCCACATCGAGGCGCTGGCCCGTATCAAGGCAGCGGCGGCTAAGGTCAACGCCCGGCTGGGAGTGCTCGAGGAGGCCATGGCGGCCGCGATCCAGGAGGCCGCGGCCGAGGTCGCCGAAGGCCGCTGGGACGACCACTTCCCGGTGGATGTCTTCCAGACGGGTTCCGGCACGTCGTCCAACATGAACACGAACGAGGTCGTGGCGACGCTGGCGAGCGAGCGGCTCGGCACTCCCGTCCATCCGAACGACCATGTGAACGCCAGTCAGTCGTCGAACGACGTCTTCCCCTCCTCGATCCACATCGCCGCGACGTCGGCCGTGATCCGTGATCTGATCCCCGCACTCGAGCATCTGGCGACCGCTCTCGAGCGCAAATCCGCCGAGTTCGCCGAGGTCGTCAAGTCCGGCCGGACGCATCTGATGGACGCCACCCCGGTGACGCTGGGTCAGGAGTTTGGCGGCTATGCGGCGCAGATCCGGTACGGCGTCGAGCGCCTGCGGGCCGCTCTCCCCCGGCTCGCCGAACTCCCCCTCGGTGGCACGGCCGTGGGGACCGGCATCAACACCCCGCCCGGCTTCCCGGCCGCGGTCATCGCCGAACTGGCCCGCAGCACCGGGCTGCCGCTGACCGAAGCCCGCAACCACTTCGAGGCGCAGGGCGCCCGGGACGCGGTGGTGGAGACCTCGGGCCAGCTCAGGACCATCGCGGTCGGCCTCACCAAGATCTCGAACGATCTGCGCTGGATGGCCTCGGGCCCGCGCACCGGCCTCGCCGAGATCAATCTCCCCGACCTCCAGCCGGGTTCCTCGATCATGCCGGGCAAGGTGAACCCGGTGATCCCCGAAGCGGTGCTGATGGTCGCCGCCCAGGTCATCGGCAACGATGTGACGGTCACCACGGCGGGCGCGAGCGGCAACTTCGAACTCAATGTGATGCTGCCGGTGATGGGCAAGAACCTGCTGGAGTCGATCAGGCTGGTCGCGGCCGCCTCCCGCCTGCTGGCAGACCGTACGGTCGACGGCATCACGGCCAACGCGGACCGGGCGCGGCAGTACGCCGAGTCCTCGCCGTCCGTCGTCACCCCGCTCAACAAGTACCTCGGCTACGAGGAGGCGGCGAAGGTCGCCAAGAAGTCGCTGGCCGAGCGGAAGACGATCCGCGAGGTGGTCCTCGAGTCGGGCTACGTGGAGCGGGGCGATCTCACGCTCGAGCAACTGGACGAGGCGCTGGACGTCCTCCGTATGACGCGCCCGTAGTCCAGGCCACAGCGGAGCGCGGTGCTCGCCCCTAAGATCTGCTCATGACAGCGGAGACGACGAGCACTCGGGCAGGCGGTGAAGGCGACCGCGCAGAAGGCGGCTGGGCTCCGGGGGAGCACATCCTCTGGCGCTATCGGGGCAATGCGACCGACCGCTTCCACATCTGCCGCCCGGTCACCGTCGTCCAGGACTCGCCGGAGCTGCTCGCGGTGTGGATGGCGCCCGGCACACTGTGCGTCAAACCGGTGCTGAGCGACGGGACTCCGGTGCACCGCGAGCCGCTGGCCACCCGCTACACCAAGCCGCGCTCCGTCACCCTCTCGCGCTGGTTCGGCACCGGTGTGCTGAAGCTGGCCAGGCCCGGCGACCCCTGGTCGGTCTGGCTGTTCTGGGAACCGGGCTGGCGGTTCAAGAACTGGTACGTGAACCTGGAGGAGCCGCGGCACCGCTGGGCGCGCGGGGTGGACTCCGAGGACCACTTCCTGGACATCGCGGTGCATCCGGACCGCAGCTGGGAGTGGAAGGACGAGGACGAGTTCGGCCAGGCACAGCGCGCCGGGCTGATGAGTGCCCCTCAGGCCGAGTCCGTCCGGGCCGCGGGGCGGGCCGCCGTGGAACTCATCGAGGCCTGGGGCGCGCCCTTCCGCGACGGCTGGGAGGGCTGGCGGCCCGACCCCGCATGGCCGATTCCCGGGCTGCCCCCGGATTGGGACACCGCACCGGCCGCCCCACTGGCATCCTGAGCTCCGGCCCGGCGGCGGAGCCAGGTGAGGCGTGGGTGCAGGATTCGTGGGCAGAGGACCCTTGATGTGGACCTGTACACCAAACGTAGGATCGTCCTCCGGACCACAACACACTGCGAAAGTAGGCACAACTCCCGAACGATTAGGCAGAGTTACCTCACACTGGCACGGTTGACTGCAGGTCACCGTCACTGGAGGGCTGGAGGGTTGGAGTCTTGAGCGGAGAAGGCTACGACGGGTACGACCGCTTACAGATCGACCGGACCGGGCAGGCCGAGGCGTTCGACGCGATCGGCGAGCGTTACGACGAGGCGTTCCCGCACAAGGAAGGGCAGCTCGCCATCGGCCGCTGGCTGTCGCAGTCGCTCCCCGCGGGCTCGCGCATCCTCGACGTCGGCTGTGGTACGGGGATGCCGACCGCGGCACAGCTCGTCGAGGACGGGCACCAAGTCGTCGGTGTCGACTTCTCGCCCGGGATGGTCAAACTGGCCCGCGACCGGGTGCCGGGTGCGGAGTTCATCCAGCGGGACCTCGCGGATCTGGCCGTCGAAGGGCCGGAAGGACTGGGCCGGTTCGACGGTGTGGTGGCCTTCTTCTCGCTGCTGATGCTGCCGCGCGCGGAGATCCCGCACGCTTTGCGCACGCTGCACGGACTGCTGCGCCCTGACGGGCTGCTCGCGCTGTCGATGGTCGAAGCGGACGTCGACGACTTCGCGATTCCGTTCCTGGGCAGCACGATCCGGGTATCGGGCTACCTGCGGGACGAACTGCGCCAGGTCGTGAGCGATGCGGGCTTCGAGGTCACCGGGGAGGACTCGTACGCGTACGCCCCGGCCAGTACGGATGTGCCACCCGAGATCCAGCTCTTCCTCAACTGCCGACGAGGCGCCTGACCCCGCGCCCCCGGCGCGCAGCCCCGGACGGATGGAACCCTACGCGTGACGGAGTACCCGACCTCACACGGCGGCCGGCAGGCCGCCTCTTCTGCCGCGCCCGCAGCGGCTCAGCCCAAGCGGGCCCGCGAAGACACGCACGGCGCCGCGCAGGATCCGCGCCATGCGATCCAGCAGGCCGCGCCCGCCTCGCCCGGCCAGGACCCCACGGGCCGGCCCCGATCGGGCCGACGGCCCGTGGAACACGACGGGGCAGCCGGACGGCCCCGGTCGATGGCCGATGGCATCTCCGCCGCGACCGCGGCGGCCGACGGGCGCAACCGGGCCGGCGCGGCGACCGAGGCCCCGGCCGATGCCCCGGCCGATGCCCCGGCGGGGGCACCACACCCCGTTCAGCCGGAGAGCCGCGCCGCGCCCCGGCGGCCTCGGCCCAAGGGCGACGCCCGCGGCTCGGGCCCGGAGCACGGCACCGGTGCGGCCGTGGCCGACCACCGCGGCCGCCCCGCCGCCTCGGCGTCCCCCGCCGACCCCGCGTCGGGTGCGCCGCACCCGGACGAGCCGGAGCCCGACACCCCCTCGCGAGCCGAAGGACACGAGGGCCGTGCCGGAGGTACTGACGGGCGCAACGACGGCGGGGGGCGCACTTCCCCTGCCTGCGACGGGAGGACTCGCACCCCGCGTCGCCGCCAGGGAGAGGCAGCTGTGGGAGACGCCGAGCCAGGAGCGAACGCCGGCGCCGTAGGCGCTCCACCCGGCCAGCGAGAGGGCTCCGGCAGCGGGCCGAAGCGCCGCGAGGCGCACGACGAACCACGGACCTCGGACCGCAACGCCGCCACCGGAGCGGCCAGGCGCTCACGCTCGCCGGGCGGCTCCTCCGGCGCGGGCGCCGAGCACGGCGGGACGCCGTCGATCGGGCATCAGCGGACCGCACCCGACGCGCTGCGGGAGTCCGTCGCCGGCGGCGACGGCTCCGATCCGCTCGGCGAGACCCGCGGGGCGGAGGCCGCGGCGGCCTCCCGGGACGGGGACCGGCTGCGGTTCGTGGGGGCCGCCACGCGGCGGATCGCGCGCGGGATCGACCTCGACGAGATCGTGCTCGGGCTCTGCCGGGCCACCGTCCCCACCTTCGCCGACGTCATCCTCGTCTACCTCCGCGACCCGCTGCCCGTCGGTGACGAGCGGCCCGTCGGCCCGGTCGTCCTGCGGCTGCGCCGCACCGACCGGATCCCCGAAGAGCCGGACTCCGAGACGGGCAGCGGCGGCCGCATTCCGATGCTGCATCTGCAGCCCGACCTCGCGCAGGCCGCCGAGCTGGCCGAGGTGCGGCCGGGCGGTCCGCTCGCGGAGGTACTGCGGGGCGTACGGCCGGTGTTCGGCGACTCCGCGGCCGCCCGGGCGGCGCTCCCGGAGCTGCTGGGTCAGACGCATGCGGTGCCGGGCGGACAGCGGGCGGTCCTCGCCCCGCTGCGCGGCCGCCGCCGGGTGATCGGCGCAGCGGTCTTCTTCCGCGGCGTGGACCGGCCGGCCTTCGAGACCGACGACCTCCTCGTCGCGGCCCAACTCGCCACGCACACCGCGCTGGGCGTCGACAAGGCGGTGCTGTACGGCCGCGAGGCGTACATCGCCGACGCGCTGCAGCGCACCATGCTCCCGGAGACCCTGCCGCAGCCCACGGGCGTACGGCTGGCCAGCCGCTACTTGCCGGCCGCCGAGACCGCCCGGGTCGGCGGCGACTGGTACGACGCGATCCCGCTCCCGGGAAGCCGCGTCGCGCTGGTGGTCGGGGACGTCATGGGTCACTCGATGACCTCTGCCGCGATCATGGGCCAGCTGCGCACCACGGCCCAGACCCTCGCCGGGCTCGACCTGCCGCCGCAGGAGGTGCTGCACCACCTGGACGAGCAGGCCCAGCGGCTCGGCAGCGACCGGATGGCCACCTGCCTGTACGCGGTGTACGACCCGGTGGCGCACCGGATCGTGGTGGCCAACGCGGGCCACCCGCCGCCCGTACTGCTGCACCTGGGCGGGCGGGCCGAGGTGCTGCGGGTGCCGCCGGGCGCACCGATCGGCGTCGGCGGGGTCGACTTCGAGGCCGTGGAGCTGGACGCCCCGGCCGGGGCCACGCTGCTCCTCTACACCGACGGTCTTGTCGAGTCCCGGCTGCGCGACGTCTGGACCGGCATAGAGCAGCTGCGGGAGAAGCTGGTGGCGACGGCCCGGCTGACCGGCCTGGACCACCCGCCGCCGCTGGAGCCGCTGTGCGACGAGGTGCTCGACATCGTCGGCCCGGGCGACCGGGACGACGACATCGCGCTGCTCGCCGCCCGCTTCGACGGGATCGCGCCGAGCGATGTCGCGTACTGGTTCCTCGACCCCCATGAGCAGGCGCCGGGGAAGGCCCGCCGGCTGGCGCGGCGGGCGCTGGCCCGCTGGGATCTGGAGGAGTTGACCGACTCGGTCGAGCTGCTGATCAGCGAGGTGGTGACGAACGCGGTCCGGTACGCCGAGCGCCCGATCACGCTACGGCTGCTCCGTACGGACGTGCTCCGCTGCGAGGTGGGGGACGATGTGCCGCAGCTGCCCAGGCTGCGGCAGGCGCGGCCGTCGGACGAGGGTGGGCGCGGGCTGTACCTGGTCAACAAACTGACGCGGCGTTGGGGGGCGACCCGGCTGAGCACGGGCAAGGTGGTGTGGTTCGAGCTGGTCCCCCCTGCGGCCTCCACCCAGAGGTAGTTCCCCGCGTCCCGGGTGGCGCCCGCTGACGGCACTTCCCCGGGAGGAGAAGGGGCGACCGGCTCGGCGACCGAGTCTCCCAGGAGGTGGGCGGCGGCTGAACCGCCCTTCACTCATGGCCCCGTTGGTGCGCAGGACGTCGCGCACAACGGGGCCTCGTTGTGCCGCTGTCTTCTCCGTCAGGGTTTCGTAAGGGCTGGGGCCCTTTGGCTCGGTGTCAGGCCCGGCAACTATTGACGAGCACATGACGGAATGACCTGGTCGACACCCGTGGTTCGGTGTGCGCGGGCCATGGCCATTCCGGCTGGCAGCTGTCCCTGTACTGCCGCCGTCGGATCGTGCCGTCGGCTCCCCACGACCCAGGAGACATCATGCGACAACGGCTGTGCGAGCTCATCGGTACGTTCTTCCTCGTCCTGACCATCGGCACCACGGTGCTGGGGCAGGCGCCGCTGGCACCTCTCGCCATCGGCGGGGTCCTCATGGTGATGGTCTATGCGGGCGGTCATATATCCGGTGCCCACTACAACCCGGCCGTCACGCTGGCGGTGTTCATCCGCGGCCGGATCACCGCGGGGGACGCGGCGGGCTACCTTGGCGCACAGCTGCTGGGCGGGGCGCTCGGCGCACTGGGCGTCCGGTGGATCATTGATCCGGGCAAGATCACAGCGCTGTCCTTCTCCGGGCAGGAGCTCGGCGCGGCACTGCTGTCGGAGCTGCTCTTCACTCTCGCCCTGGCCTATGTGGTGCTCAACGTGGCCACCAGCAAGAGCCACCCGGACAACTCCTTCTACGGGCTGGCGATCGGCTTCACCGTCATGGCCGGAGCGACGGCGGTCGGTGGGATCTCGGGTGGGGCGTTCAATCCCGCCGTGGCGTTCGCAGGCGCGCTGATGGGCCTGTTCTCATGGTCGGCCATCTGGGTCCACCTGCTCGCCGAGCTCGCCGGCGCCGCCATCGCGGCAGCCGCGTTCCTCGCTCTCAACCCCGACGACCGTGGCACCGAACCGCTCCCGGAGGGAGCGGCGGACCCGGCCGCCGGGGAATCCGCCCTGCGTGCCGGCTAGGCGCGCGCAACCCAACCCCCCTCGGGCCCGCGGCCCGGGTTCTTCCCAGGAGGTTCCGTGCTCACTGTCGGCGATCACTTTCCGTCGTACGACCTCACCGCAGTCGTCTCCCGCGACCCGGAGAAGGCGTTCACCCAGATCACTCCCGCGACGCACGTCGGCCAATGGCGTGTGATCTTCTTCTGGCCGAAGGACTTCACCTTCGTCTGTCCGACCGAGATCGCCGCGTTCGGCCGCCTCAACGAGGACTTCGCCGACCGTGACGCGCAGGTGCTCGGCGTCTCGGTCGACTCCGAGTTCGTCCATCTGGCCTGGCGGGAGCAACACTCCGAGCTGCGCGATCTGTCCTTCCCCATGCTCTCGGACCTCCGTCGGGAGCTGGCCGGCGCCTGCGGCGTGCTCGGCGAGGACGGCGTGGCGCAGCGCGCGACCTTCATCGTCGACCCCGACAACGAGATCCAGTTCGTGATGGTGACCGCCGGTTCGGTCGGCCGCAACCCGCATGAGGTGCTGCGGGTGCTCGACGCGCTCCAGACCGACGAGCTGTGCCCGTGCAACTGGAAGAAGGGCGAGGCCACCCTCGACCC